>JBGMQU010000004.1:58305-60021 GCA_048060725.1 Gemmatimonadota bacterium
GTGTCTTCCGCTGTGTCTTCCGCCGTGTCTTCCGCAGCTGCTTCTTCTGCGGTGTCTTCCACCGCCGTTTCGACCGCGGGCTCCGTCACCGGAGCCGCGTCGAAGGCGTTCGATTCGACCAGGACGAGGTCGGACCAGAGCACGTCGTAGGCCGAGGCCTCTCCCCACGGTCGCACCAGAACGCCGGGGAGGTTTCTCGCGGAAAGGTGCACCACGGTCTTCGTACCGGCGGTCAACAGCAGGACGTTACTCTCGCCGGCACCGATCTCTCCGATCAGTGCCGCAATCGCCTTCGTGCTCGGGGCATCGAGGTCGATCGGCGACACGAGGGCGACATCGCCGCTCAGGGCCCTGGCGTTCAACGCCGACCGAACGGCGAGCCGCCGGACGGACTTCGGGACCTTCACGGCGTACGCGCGAGGCGACGGTCCGAAGATCCGGCCACCGCCACGCCACTGACCCGCCCGAATCGTTCCCTGACGAGCGCGGCCGGTGCCCTTCTGGCGCCACGGCTTCCGCCCACCGCCGGAGACGGCGGACCGGTTTTTCGTCGACGCGTTTCCGTGTCGGAAGTGGGCCCGCTGAGCGGTGATCACCTGGTGGATGACCGACTCGTTGACGGTGCCATCGAACACGTCGTCCGGAAGCTGAACAGACGACCCCGGCTGCCCGCCGGCATCGTAGGTATTGACCTTCATGCCGACCTCACGAGCACGATGTTGTTTCTCGCTCCGGGGACCGATCCGCGGATCATGAGGAGGTTCCGATCCGTGTCGATCTTGATGATTTTCCGGCTCATCGCGGTCCGGAGCTTACCACCCATCTGGCCGGCCATTTTCAAGCCCTTGATCACGCGCGACGGGTCGGTACCGGCGCCGATCGAACCGGGTCGGCGCAGGACCGACTTTCCGCCGTGCGACGCCCGGCCGCCACCGAAACCGTGACGCTTCACGACACCCTGAAAGCCGCGTCCCTTGGTGGATCCGCTGATCTTCACCTTGGCCCCGACTTCGAACAGGTCGTCGATGGTCAGTTCCCGGCCCGGCTCGAGTTCCTCGCCCTCGTACCCTGCATAGTCGAACTCGGCGAGGACTTCCGGCACATGATCCAGTCCGGCGCGCGCCACGTGTCCGGCTTCGGGCTTGCGCACCGCTTTGTTGCGCTTTTTGCCAAACCCGATCTGGACCGCCGAATACCCGTCGGTCGCTTCCGTCTTGATCTGCACGACGTGGCACGGACCGACCTCGAGGACGGTGACGCCCACGGCCTTCCCGTCCTCATCGAAGATCTGCGTCATGCCGATTTTTCGGCCAATCAATCCAGGCATCGAACTACTCGACCTTGATCTGTACGTCGACGCCGGCTGCCAGATCGAGCTTGGTCAGCGCGTCGATCGTCTGCGGACGCGAATCGTGGATGTCGATCAGACGCTTGTGCGTCTTGAGTTGGAACTGCTCACGCGACTTCTTGTCCACGTGCGGACTCTTCAGAACGGTGAACAGCTGACGCCGCGTCGGCAGGGGAATGGGTCCACTGACCGATGCGCCCGTCTTCTGGGCCGTACGCACGATGTCCGCGGCCGTCTGATCGATGACCGCGGGGTCGAACGCCTTCAATCGAATCCTGATTCTCTGCGTCATTCGGTTATCTCAGTCTTCTCTTACTCGTGGATCGCGGTAACGACTCCGGCACCCACGGTGCGGCCGCCCTCGCGAA
>JBGMQU010000005.1:0-45619 GCA_048060725.1 Gemmatimonadota bacterium
TCGAGCGCATCGGGGCCGAGCTCGAGGAGCGGCTCAGCACGCTCGACGGCACCGCGTCGATCTACGCCGAGCGGTCATTCGGGGGGCGTTATCTGGACATCCGGCCCGACCGTGAAGAGCTGGCGCGGTATGGGCTCGCGGTGGGCGACGTGCAGGCCGTGATTGCCACGGCGATCGGAGGTGGGAACATCACCTCGACCATCGAGGGCCGCGAACGATATCCCGTGCAGGTCCGGTACGGGCGCGACCTCCGGGAGAGTCCCGGGCGGCTGGGTGAGGTGCTCGTCGCGAGCCCCGGTGGCGTCCAGGTGCCGTTGTCGCAGCTCGCCGAGATCGGGTTCAGCTCGGGCGCGCCGCTCATCAAGAGCGAGAACGCGCAACTGGTGGGCACGGTATTCATCGATGTTCGTGGACGCGATGTCGGGAGCTACGTGGAGGAGGCGCGGGCCGTCGTCGCGAGCCAGGTGGCGCTGCCGCCGGGTTATCGCCTCCAGTGGAGCGGTCAGTACGAGGCCATGGAACGCGTCAGGACACGTTTGCGCACTCTCGTACCGCTCACGCTCGCGATCATCGCGCTGCTTCTCTATCTGAATTTCGCGAACCTGACGGAGGTCGCGATCGTCCTGCTCACGCTTCCCTTCGCCCTCGTGGGAGGTGTATGGCTGATGTGGATTCTGGGATACAATCTCTCCGTCGCCGTGGCGGTCGGGTTCATCGCGCTTGCGGGAGTGGCCACCCAGACCGGCGTGGTGATGCTGCTGTACCTCGATCAGGCCTGGGCGGCGCGAAGGACCGGCGAACCCCCCGGGGAGGCTCTGACGGAAGCGATCGAGCATGGCGCGGTCACGCGGGTCCGCCCGAAGCTCATGACCGTCGTCGCGATCATGGCGGGGCTCGTCCCCCTCATGTGGGCGCACGGGACCGGCGCGAGCGTGATGCAACGGATCGCGGCCCCCATGATCGGAGGCATGGTGACGTCGACCATCCTCACCTTGATCGTGATCCCGGTGCTTTACGACTTGTGGCGGCGCCCCACTTCGGTACCAGACCCGCGGTGACGAGGCCTCGCCGTGGCGCGGAGTGAGCGGCCGGTCAATCCGCCGGGGGGCCGGCGCGCTGGACAATGGCCTTGAAGTCGCAGCCGGGCGGAAGCGTGCCGAAGACCCAGCCCCACTCGCCGTCGAGGCGGGAGGCGCAGTAGGCGTCCGCCACTGCCGCCGGGGCATGCCGGACCAGCAACGCACCCTGGAACACCAGCGCCATGGTCTCCACCAGGCGCCGGGCGCGTGACTCGAGTTCCTCGGGGCGGGCGAGCATACGCTTGAGCCCATCCATGGCCGAGTCCAGCCGGGCATCGGCGCCGCGCGCCTGCTCGACGTCCGCCAGGAACAGCTCCATGGCGCCGGGCTCCCGCTCCATGGCGCGCAGAACGTCCAGGCAGATCACGTTGCCGGACCCTTCCCAGATGCTGTTGACCGGCGCCTCTCGGTACAGCCGGGGCAGGATCGATTCCTCCACGTAGCCTCCGCCGCCCAGGCACTCCATCGCCTCGTAGATGTGGCCGGGAGAGCGCTTGCTGACCCAATACTTGGCCGGCGCGATGGCGAGGCGGGCGAAACTCCGGGCGGCGGCGTCCCGCTGGCCTTCGTCCTGGGCCCGGGCCACGCGCATCATCATCGCTGTCGCGGCCTCCACCTCGATGGCCAGGTCCGCCAGGACGTTGATCATCAAGGGTTGTCGAGAGAGCAACTTGCCGAACGCCTCGCGGTGGGCTGTGTGGTGCAGGGCCTGGGTCAGGGCCTGGCGCATCTGCCCCGCCGCGGCCATGGCCACGTCGAACCGGGTGAGCTGCACCATCTCGATGATGGTGCGCACTCCCCGGCCCTCTTCGCCCACCATGCGGCCCCAGGCACCGTGGTACTCGATCTCGCTGGAGGCGTTGGAACGGTTGCCCAGCTTGTCCTTGAGCCGCTGGATGTGAACGGCGTTGCGCGTCCCGTCGGGGCGCCACCGGGGCACGTAGAAACAGGAGAGGCCGACGTCCGTGTGGGCGAGAGTCAGCAAGGCGTCCGACATGGGCGCCGAGTAGAACCATTTGTGGCCGTGCAGCTCGTACTCTCCGCCCGGGCCGCCCTGCCCAAGGGGCAACGCCCGGGTGGTGTTGGCACGCACGTCCGAGCCGCCTTGCCTCTCGGTCATGCCCATGCCGATGGTCATGCCCGCCTTCTCCTCGATGGGCACGGCGCGCGGATCGTAGGCAGTGGACAGGATGCGCGGCTCCAGATCCGCGGCCAGTTCCGGCTGCTGGCGCAGGGTGGGGATGGAGGCATAGGCCATGGACATGGGGCACATGGTCCCGCACTCGGTCTGGATGAACAGGTACAGCAGCGCCGCATGGGCCACGTGACCGCCGGGGCGGTCCGCGGTCCAGGCGATGGAGTGCAACTCGTGCTCTCGCCACAGGCCCATCAACTCGTGATAGGCCGGGTGGAACGTCACCTCGTCGATGCGGTGGCCGAACCGATCGAACAGCCGCAGCTCGGGCGGAAAGCGGTTGGCCTGGTGGCCCAGCTCGATCATGTGCGCGCTGCCGGTCAGCTCGCCCAGGGCGCGCACCCGCTCCTCGGCCCAACCCGCCCCTTCCCGGTCCAACGCCTCGGCCAGGGGCGCGTCGCCATCGAACAGATTGGTGTCCTCGAGGGGCGGAGGCTGGTTGATGACCTCCTGAGTCGCCAGCGCGGCGACGCGAGCTTGCGGGCGCATGGAGTCTCCTTGGCCGGGGGCGCCGGGCGGGGCGCCGCGAATCGCACTAAAAATACGGACGGAGTCGAAGCACAGCAAACCTTTGGGCGTATCGCTCCTTCGGCTGCCTTGCGCTAGGCTTCTGGCAGCGGGGAGGTTTGGGGACGGGGCCATGGACTGGAAGCCGTGATCCGCGCAGGAGGAGAGCGTTGTCGCTTCGCGATAGAATCGTCGAGTTCTCGATCCGTCGTCCGAAGACGGTCGTTCTAACGACCGCCGTGCTCTTCGTGTCCGTCGCGAGCCTGATCCCCGGAATCTCGATCGACACGGATCCGGAAAACATGCTGCCGGCCGACCAGGGCGCGCGTGTCTTCCACGACAGGCTGAAGGAAGAATTCAGCCTCTACGACATCATCGTGGTGGGCGTCGTCAACGACGAGGATGCGGACGGCGTATTCAATCCGTCCTCCCTCGCGCGGATCCTCGAGCTCACCCGGGCCATCGAGGGAATCGACGGCGTCATCCGACAGGATCTGCTTTCGCTCGCCACCGTGGACAACATCTCCCAGGGCGAGCCGGGCGTGCTTCGGTTCACGTGGATGATGCGGGAACCGCCCGAGACGCGGGCGGCCGCGATCGAGATTCGCGACGCGGCGCGGCGGATCCCGATGATCGAAGGCACGCTGATGAGCGAAGATGGCCGCGCGGCCGCCATCTACGTGCCGATCGTGGCGAAGGGCGAGAGCCATCGCATCGCGGGTGAGATCGAAGACGTCATCGCGGGGTTCGAGGGAGACGAGCAGTACTTCATCACTGGACTGCCGGTAGCCGAGGACACCTTCGGCGTCGAGATGTTCAAGCAGATGGGGATTGCGGCACCCCTTGCCGGTCTGATCATCTTCCTCATGCTCTGGTTCTTCTTCCGGAGCGTCGCCCTCATCCTCGCCCCGATGATCGTGGCCATCGTGACGGTGGTCGTCACGATGGGGTTGCTGATCGGTCTCGGCTTTACCGTGCACATCATGAGTTCGATGATTCCGATCTTTCTCATGCCGATCGCCGTGGTCGATTCCGTGCATATCCTGAGCGAGTTCGCCGACGTCTATCCGCAGATCGGTGACCGAAGGGCCACCATGCGCGCGGTGCTGCGGGATCTCTTCACACCCATGCTGTTCACATCGCTGACTTCCGCGATCGGCTTCGCCTCGCTCGCTCTGGCTCCGATCCCTCCAGTGCGAGTGTTCGGTGGATTCGTCGCCTTCGGAATCGTGCTCGCCTTCGTCCTGACGATCACCTTCATCCCCGCGTACGTGGTCCTTCTGAAGGACTCACGGATCGCCAGGCTCGCTCGCGATCGGTCGGCGGCCGGCGAAGAGGGAAGGCTGGCACTTCTTCTGGCGCGATTCGGACCCGGTACGGTCAGGGCGTCGAAGGCGATAATCGCCGTAACGATCGGCGCGGTGGTCATCGGCGCGTTCGGGATCACGCAGATCCAGATCAACGACAACCCCGTTCGCTGGTTTCGGGAGACCCACCCGATTCGGGTGGCCGACCGGGTGCTGAACGAGCACTTCGGCGGCACGTACGATGCATTTCTGGCTTTCTCCAGCGAACCCGCAGCGGACCCCCTGGCGGAGCTGGACGGTCGCGTTGGAGCCCTCCTCGAAGAGGCAGCCGCGACAGGCCCCCCGGACCTTCGCTCCGAATGGGATGAGGCGGTCGAATCCACCGGAGGTGAGGCAGCCGGCGCCCAGGTGGATGCGCTCGTAGAGGCCGTCTACGTGAAGCTCGACGATGCAGCGGCTGCCGAGGACGACGCGGTCATCGACCTGTGGGATCAGATCCTCGTGCTGCTGGAGGGCTCGCAGGCCGGCGGCCAGGTGTTCAAGACGCCCGAGGCCCTCGGCTACATCGAGAGTCTGCAAGCCGATCTCCAGCGCTCCGGCCTCGTGGGCAAGTCCAACTCACTCAGCGATATCGTCAAGACGGTCTACAGGGAGCTTCGCGGAGGCGACGCCGAGTTCTTCGCGATCCCCTCGAGTTCCGGAGGTGTCGCCCAGACTCTTCTCAGCTATCAGTCTTCCCACCGACCGCAGGATCTGTGGCACTTCGTGACCCCCGACTTCGGGAGCGCGAACGTGTGGCTACAGCTGAAAAGCGGCGACAACCAGGACATGAAGCGTGTAATCGAGCACGTGGACGAGTACCTGGCCGGGAATCCTCCCCCCGCGGGCATCTCGGTCGAGTGGGCCGGGCTCACCTACCTCAACGTCGTCTGGCAGGACGTGATGGTGAGAGGGATGCTCGAGGCGCTGATCGGAAGCTTCATCATCGTCTTCGTCATGATGCTCGTACTCTTCCGCTCGTTCTGGTTCGGGCTGTTGGCGATGCTCCCGCTTACCATCACGATCGTCCTCATCTACGGGCTGATCGGGCTGGTGGGGAGAGACTACGACATGCCGGTAGCGGTCTTGAGCTCGTTGACGCTCGGGCTCTCCGTCGATTTCGCGATCCACTTCCTGCAGCGGGCACGGGCCATCCACGCCGAGGTAGGAAGCTGGCCCGTTACCGTCGAGCGGATGTTCCATGAGCCCGCGCGCGCGATCGTGCGCAACGCGATCGTGATCGCGATCGGCTTCCTCCCACTGCTCGCGTCCCCCCTCGTGCCATATAACACCGTGGGGCTTTTCCTCGCCGCGATCATGGCGCTCTCTTCCGCGGTGACGCTGGTGCTGCTGCCGAGCGTGATGGAGGTCGGGCGGTCGAGGTTGTTCAAGGAAGTGTCTGCCCTGCCGGGCGTGGAACGGCCCGGTGAGGCTCAGAACACAATCAGAACACGAGATGAGAAGGAATAGAATGAAACGGGTTCGGAGATGGGTATTCGGTCTGTCGTTCGCAGTTCTTTTTCACCCCAACGTCGGTAGCGCACAGGATCTGACGGACGTCGACGAGATTGTAGGTCGCGCGAACCTCGCCGCGTACTACGCCGGCGACGACGGCAGGGCGGAGGTGCGCATGACGATCAGCGACGCGCAGGGTCGGGAGCGTGTGCGCCAGTTTTTCATCCTCAGGCGTGACAGAGCCGACGCCGGAGACCAGGACTATGCCGTGTTGTTCACCCGACCGGCGGACGTCCGCAATACCCTTTTCCTGGTCAACAAACACGTCAGCAAAGACGACGACCGGTGGATGTACCTGCCGGATCTCGACCTGGTGAAACGGATCGCGGCCGGGGACAAGCGCACGAGTTTCGTCGGCTCAGATTTTTTCTATGAGGACATTTCGGGCCGAGGCCTGGAGGAAGACACGCACGAGCTCGTCGAGACGACCGACCTTCAATACGTGGTCAGAAACACGCCCGTCAATGCGGGGTCGGTGGAGTTCGACTCGTGGACCGCGTGGATCGACAAGACGACCTTCCTCCCGGTGAAGATGGAGTATCTCGATGAAAAGGGAGAGATCTACAGGAGGATCGAGACGCTCGAGGCGGAAGACATCGGAGGACATCCGACGGTCACGAAAATGAAGGTGTCGGATCTGCGCTCCGGTGGCGCGACCGTATCCGAGTTCCGGAATGTCGAGTACGACCTGGGCATTCCGGAGAGCGTCTTCACCGAGCGTACGCTGAGAAACCCGCCGCGCCGCTGGTTCTCATCAAAATAGCCCGCGCCGGGGTCGTCGCGGGGGTTCTCACCGTTGTCGGCGGACTTCGCCCCGCACTCGCCCAGGAGGATCCAGGCTGGGGGGACGAGGAGCAGTCGCTCTTCGTAGAGATCCATGGGTTCGGCGAAGCGGCGTTCGGCACCCGTATCGTCGGCGACCCTACTCAACCCGACGACTTTCTGCTCCAGGAAGCTCGCTTCCGGCTCGACATCTCGCACTACGGTGATCTCGCGGACGTTCTGTTCAAGGCGGATTTTGTCACGGACGGCGTGTCGCAAGACGTGGAGATCGACGTTCGCCAGACCCTCATCGCCCTGCGGGCCGCCGATTGGCTCGATGTGCGGATCGGCAGACAGGTGTTGACCTGGGGCACCGGTGACCTGGTCTTCATCAACGACCTGTTTCCCAAGGACTTCGTCTCGTTCTTCATCGGTCGAGCGGACGAGTTCCTCAAGGCTCCGTCCAACTCGGCGAAGTTCACGTTCTACACCGCCCCGGTCAACTTCGACATCGTGTGGACGCCGAGCTTCACGCCCGATGTGGCGGTCACGGGCGAACGTCTCTCGTTTTTCGACCCGCGGACGGGTCAGATCGAGAGCAGCACCACGCTCGGAGGCCCGATCGATCCGCGACTCCCGGCGAGCACGCTGGGGAACAGCGAGTTCGCCGGACGGTTGTATCGCACCATCTCCGGCAATGAACTCGCGCTGTACGGATACGTCGGCTTCAACAAACAGGCATCAGCCGTCGACACGGCCGGAAACCTGACGTATTCGCGGCTCAATGCCCTCGGGGCGAGTGTCCGCAGCAACCTGCTGGGCGGTGTGGCGAGCCTCGAGACCGGCTATTACCGATCCGTCGATGACGGGAGTGGTGCCGACGCCAGAGTGCCCAACTCGGATGCACGGTTTCTGGCGGGTTATGAGCGGGAAATAGCGGCCAACGTCACTCTCGGTCTGCAGTATTGGCTCGTGTGGATCCAGGACTACGGGCAGTTGATCGACAACTCGCCGAGCCCGGAGTTCGAGCCGCCCGAGGCCAACCACACGTTCACCACCCGACTGACATGGCTCTTGAGCCAGCAGACCCTGCGCCTCTCGCTCTTCACCTTCTATTCGCCGAGCGGGGACGACGCCTATCTGAGACCGGTGCTCGACTACGACTGGAGCGATTCGGTAAAGCTGTCGCTCGGGGGAAACATTCTCCTTGGCCCCGAAGCATCGTTCTTCGGGCAATTCCAGAACAACACGAACGTGTACGCCCGACTGCGCTACAGCTTCTAGTCTGCTTCGCGTGTCGACGACGAGCCGTTGCTCAGAGCTCCTGGTCCCGCAAGCTTTACTAACCCTGGCGAGCGACGGAACCGCGGATCGCGGTCTGTCGTGTTCCTCACCAACGAAACCATTGTGAAAACCATGTCTCGATTCGTCTCTTCATTACTGTGTGCCGGACTCCTCGGCTTCGCCTCCGCAGCCATTCAACCGGCGGTCGCGCAGGATCTCGATCTGACCGGGGAATGGGTGTTTACCGTTCAGTCCCCCAACGGGAGTGGGACCCGGCAGGTCACCTTCTTCCAGGAGGGTGAAGTCCTGACCGGCACGATCGCGAGTTCGCAGGCGGAGGGTGACCTGGAAGGCGTGCTCGACGGCGACCAGGCTTCGTTCACTGTCGTCATCACGATGAGCAGCGGGGTGTTCGCGATTGTGTACGACGCGACGGTGACGGGCGACGAGATGGAGGGGACCGTCGACTTCGGCGACTACGGACAGGGCACCTTCACCGGCAAACGAGCCGACCCCAAACGAGGGACGTAGACGCCCACCGGATCCCGGGGAGAGCGACTCCCGGCCGAAATCGGCTATCGCCTTCGCGACCCCAGTCGCAGGGCGTTGGCCGTGACGGCCAGGGACACCCCCAGGTCTCCCACGACCACGGCCAGAACGAGGGATACCCACCCCAGCGGGACGCCCGCCACGAGGACCCCCTTGACCAGCAAGGACGCGGCCAAATTCTGACGAATGACGCGGTTGGCGCTTCGAGACAGCTCGATCAGGTACGGTAGCGTTTCCAGATCGTCTCCCATGAGGGCGATGTCCGCGGTCTCGATCGCCGTGTCGCTCCCCGCCGCTCCCATGGCGATTCCGACCGTCGCGGCGGCCAGGGCGGGCGCGTCGTTGATTCCGTCACCGACCATGGCGACCGGCCCGAGTTCGGCCTCGAGGGCGCGCACCACGTCGACCTTGTCTTCCGGGAGCAGGCCGGCATGGACCCGGTCTACGCCGAGCCTCTGGCCCACGACAGCCGCCGTCTCCGGATTGTCACCCGTGAGCATGACGACGTGCTGGATCCCCACATCCCGTAAATGGGAGACGGCGGCCGCTGCCTCTTCGCGGACGGAATCGCCAAGCGAGATCCAGCCCAGGAAACGACCGGTCCGGCCTACACCCACCACCGTCCGACCTGGCGACCCCAGCTCGCCGGGCGCCGGACGGGACGCCACACCCTCGAACAGGTCGGGGCGACCGACGCGATACTCCTCACCGTCGAGCTCCGCCCGAGCGCCGCGGCCGGGAATGGTCTGGAATCCGGTGACCTTCCAGGCTTCTGGATTGGCCCCGCGCTCGTGCGCCGCTCGTCGAATCGAAGACCCGATCGGGTGCTCCGACCCCGCTTCCACGGCGAAGGCCCGTTCGAGCAATTCCGATTCGTTCACCCCCTCCTCGGGGTGGAGGCCGAGCACCTCGGGGTGCCCGTGGGTGAGCGTTCCGGTCTTGTCGAAGGCCACGACCCTCACGTGACCGGCCGTCTCGAGATGGATGCCGCCCTTGATGAGCACCCCGTTTCGCGCCGCTGCGGTAACGCCGCTCACCACCGCGACAGGAGTTGAAATCACGAGGGCGCAGGGACAGGCGATCACGAGCAGCGTGAGTCCGCGGACGAACCACACGTCGAAGGGGGCGCCGAGTATCAGGGGCGGGCCAAACGCGACGAGGATCGCCCCGATGGTCACGGCCGGCGTGTAGTAGCGCGCGAACGTGTCGACGAACCGCTCGCTCTTCGTCTTCGATGCTTCTGCCTGCTCGACCAGCTGGATAATCCGGGCCAACGTGCTCTGGCCAGCCTCGCGGTCGACCCGAACACGAAGCACTCCATCCTGGTTGGTCGAGCCCGCAAACACTTCGTCCCCCGCGCCGCACGAGACGGGCACGGATTCCCCCGTGATGACGGACTGGTCGACGGAGGCAAGGCCATCCTCCACTCTCCCGTCCGTCGGAATTTTTTCACCCGGCCGAACGACGACCAGATCTCCGACCATCAGCGTGTCGGCGGGCACGACGATCTCCTCGCCGTTTCGAACCAGTCGCGCGCTGGCGGGCGCCAGATCCACGAGGGCCTCGACAGAGGCTCGCGCCCGGTCGACGGAAAATCGCTCGAGCAACTCCGCGATCGAGAACAGGAAGGCAATGGCGCCCGCTTCCAGGTACTCGCCGACGGCCGCCGCGCCCAGGATGGCGATCGTCATGAGGAAGTTCATGTCCAGCGACAGCGCGCGCGCCGAACGCCACCCTCGCCCGAAGAAATTCATGCCCCCGACGAGGGCGGCGAGCACGAAGAAAAGGTCGTCGAGGTGGAGGTCGTGGAACGGTTGGGTGACGAGCGTCGGCGTGACACCGAAAAGACGGAGTACCAGGCCCGTGGTGAAGAGAAGCGCGGCTGCGCCCGTGATCCGCGCCCGCGTCCCGACCCAGATGGTCGTTGCGCGCTCTCCGTCCTCGTCCAACGGATGGGCCGCATATCCGAGCCGACCGATCTCTTCCTGCAAACGCCCGGCGTCGATCCGCTCGCCGTCGAAACTGATGCTCAGCGTACGTGAGACCGTACTCCCCTCGACTTCGACCACGCCGTCGATCTTCTCGAGCCGGGTCTGAATTTTCGTGAGGCAGCTCGGGCAGTCCATGTCGGAGACCCGTAGCCGTACCTCACTCGCGGACATGATCGAGCCCCGTCTGAAGAAGGGTGGCGATGTGGTCGTCGTCGAGTCGGTAGTACGCCATGCGACCTTCTTTGCGATAACGCACGATGCGCAGCTGCCGGAGCTGGCGCAGATGGTGGCTCACGGCGGATTGGCTGACCCCCGCAATGGCGGCCAGGTCGCAGACGCAGAGTTCGCGTCGGGCGAGCGCCTCGACGATACGCAGACGCGTCGGGTTGGCGAGTACCTGGAACGTGTCGGCCAGATAGGTGATCTCGTCGCCGTCGGCCTGGTCGGCAATGGCCCCCTCGACGGCGTCTTCATCCACGAGTTCGATGTCGCACAGGTCGTTTGCGGTCATCGGTGCAATATATGAACATATGCTCAGGTATCAACACCAACGCCGGCGTCTTCGCATCGAGCATCGAGTTTGCTTGCCGCCCCACAATGTCCGGTCGATCTTCAGGCTTCACCTCTTCCCCGGGGTAGGAATGAAGACTCGAAGCCTCCGTCGGCTGGCCGCGGTTCTGGTCAGCCTCGCCTCTTTCTCTCTGTCGCCTGCACCCTTTCCCCTTGCTGCCCAACAGCTCGATCCGGCTCTTACGCAAGGCATGCGCTGGCGCATGATCGGGCCCTTTCGAGGCGGGCGAACCAAAGCCGCCGTGGGAGTCCCGAGCCGACCCGGTCTCTTCTATACGGGCTACGTCAACGGAGGCTTGTGGAAGACCAACGACTACGGCCGCACATGGACGCCACTCTTCGACGATCAACCCACCGGCTCCGTCGGTGCGGTCGCCGTCAGCGAGTCTGACCCGGACGTCATCTACGTCGGGAGCGGAGAGGGCATGCAACGCCCCGACCTCACGGTGGGTGACGGCATTTACCGGTCCGACGACGCCGGCGGCACTTGGACCCACCTGGGCCTTCGCGATGGGCAGCAGATCCCCCAGATCATCATCGATCCGACCGATCCGAACCGCCTCTTCGTCGCGGTCCTCGGCCACCCGTACGGCGCCAATGAGGAACGAGGCGTGTTTCGGTCGCTGGATGGCGGCCGGACCTTCGAGAAAGTGCTGTACCACGGGCCGGACATCGGCGCGGCGGAGGTCGCGTTCGATCCGTCGGATGCGCAAACCATCTACGCGGTGCTCTGGGAACAGCGGCAGGGGCCGTGGGAGAACGCGGTCTTCCGGGGTCCGGGGAGCGGGCTCTTCAAGTCCGCCGACGGCGGTACCACCTGGCGCCAGATCGGGGAGGGCCTCCCTACCGGCGAGGAGGGACTTGGCCGGATCGGGATCGGTATCGCCCGCAGTCAGCCGAGTCGCATGTACGCGATCGTGGGCTCTCCTCGCGAAAAAGGAGGCGTGTACCGGTCAGACGACGCCGGTGAGACCTGGCGTCGCGTTCAGACCGATCCACGCATCTGGGGACGGGACGGCGATTTCAACGAGGTGAAGGTCGATCCGACCGATCCCGACGTCGTCTATGCGGCCAATGTGGTGGCGTGGAAGTCCATCGACGCGGGTGAGACGTTCGAGGCGTTCCGAGGGGCGCCCGGCGGAGACGACTATCAGCGCATCTGGATCGACCCATCGAACCCCCGGGTCATCGTCATCGCGGCAGACCAGGGCACGGTCATCACGGTAAACGGGGGCGAGAGCTGGAGCTCGTGGTACAACCAGCCCACGGCCCAGTTCTATCATGTGAGCACGGACTTCAGCTTTCCATACCGGGTCTGCGGCGGACAGCAGGAGAGCGGGAGCGCCTGCGTGCCGAGTCGCGGGAGGAGCGGCCAGATCACCTTCGGCGACTTCGAGCCCGTGGGCGTCGAAGAGTACGGCTACGTGGCCGCCGATCCGCTGGACCCGAACATCTACTACGGGGGCCGGGTGAGCCGCTTCGACCGTCGTACGGGCGACCGGCAGAACGTGGGTCCGCGGCCGCTTCGCCGGGACGACTACTTCGTGGTCCGTACGCAGCCGATCCTGTTCAGCCCCACCGATCCCACCACGCTGTACTACGCCTCCAACGTGCTCTGGAAGACCCGGGACGGAGGCCGACACTGGGATCAGATCTCCCCCGACCTGACCCGCACCGATTCGCTGGTGCCCCCCAATATCGGGACGTACGCGGACCGGCCCGTGGCCCGGGCCCACCACCGCGGCGTCATCTACACGATCGCCCCGTCCCACGTGGAAGGCCGATGGATTTGGGTGGGCACGGACGACGGATTGATCCATGTGACAAGGGATGGCGGACAGACCTGGACCGACGTCACTCCCGTCCAGATCCGGGACAGGTCGTGGAGCAAAATCAGCCTGATGGACGCGTCGCATACCGATACCCTGACGGCATACGCTGCGGTCTCGACGCTACGCCTGGACGACATGCGCCCCCACATCTACGTGACCCACGACGGGGGCCAGACCTGGGAACGCAGGGTGAACGGCCTCCCCGACTTCGGGTTCACCAACGTCGTCAGGGAAGACCCGGTGCGGCCGGGGCTCCTGTTCGCGGGCACCGAGACGCAGGTCCACTTCTCGCTGGATGACGGGCTCCACTGGTCACCGCTTCGCCTGAACATGCCCGCCACCGCGATCCGCGATCTCGTGATCAAGGATAACGACCTGGTAGTGGGCACCCACGGTCGGAGCTTCTGGATTCTGGACGACATCAGTCCGCTACGGCAGATCGATGCCGCGACGGTCAGGGGAATCTCGGCGTTGTTGGCGCCCGCTCCGGCGTGGCGCGTTCGGTGGAATCAGTGGACGGACACGCCGCTTCCCACCGACGAGCCCACCGGCGAGAGCGCACCGGACGGAGCGATCCTCTACTACTGGATCGGGGGAGTCGACTCGGGGCCAGTGGAACTGGAAGTCGTGGACGCGGAGGGCCGGGTCGCCCGGCGGTTCTCGAGCGATGATGAGCCCGAGCTCCCCCTGGAGGGTCAGAACGTACCCCCCTGGTGGATCCGGCCGCCCCAGGCGCTGGGAGCGACGTCCGGCATGCACCGGTTCGTCTGGGACCTCCACTATGAGCGGCCCGCGGGGATGCGGCTCAGGTATCCGATTTCGGCTGTTCCAGGCCGGACGCCCGCCGAGCCACGCGGGCCCCTGGCGATGCCCGGGACGTACACCGTGCGCCTGACGGTGGATGGAGTGACACACGAGGCCACCCTCACCGTCGAGATGGACCCGCGTGTAAAGACCCCTGTCGAGGCACTCCAGGAGCAGTTCGATCTGTCGATGGCGATCCGAGACGCGATGGGGGCCCGGGAAGAGGCACTTCAGCGGTTGCGGATCTCGGGAGACGAGGTATCCACGCGGCTGGATGAGATCGGAAGAGAGTTGGAGACCCTGTACGGGATGTTGCAGGGCTCAGACGAGGTCCCGCTGCCGAGAACGGTGCAGCTCGTGCACGAGTTGGTGGAGGACGTGGAGCGGCTTACGGCCCCAACGAGTCACCCGTAGCGTTTTTAGCCTTGACTAAATATTATCCTGCAGCGAAATTGCGGGACGTGGTCGCGTGTGGGGATAGGGGAAGATGCAAAACATCGGCGTGGTTGATCCGGGGACGGCGCTCGTCGTCTTCGCAGCGGGAGCGGCATTGCTCTCTCTCTGTTTCTGGCCGAAGCGAGGGCTTCTCGCACATATCCGGGAGGCCACACGATCGACCGAACGGGTCCGCGTGGAAGACGCGCTCAAACACCTGCACACGGTAGAGTACCGGGGGCGCCGCGCGTCGATCGAGAGTCTGGCAGGCGTTCTGGGTGTGTCGCGGATGGTCGCCGCCCGCACGGTCCAACGACTGACCGAACGCGGACTCGCGGTGGTCGAGCAGGAGACGCCAACGCTCACGGCGGAGGGGCGCGAGTACGCCACACGAATCCTCCGGACGCACCGGCTCTGGGAGCGCTACCTGGCTGATCGGACGGGCGTCCGGCCGGAGGAGTGGCACGCCTCCGCCGAAGAAGCCGAACACCGGGTCACCTCTGACGAGGCCAATGCTCTCGCTGCTCGTCTCGGACACCCGCGTTACGATCCCCACGGTGACCCGATTCCCACGGTGGAGGGCGAGATGCCGCCTCCCGACGGGGTGGCTCTGAGCACCGTCGAGCCTGGTGCCCGAGTCGTGATCACCCACCTCGAAGACGAGCCGCCCGAGCTGTTCGAACAGCTCGCGGCCATCGGGCTTTCCCCGCACCTGCGGTTTCTCGTGGTTGGGAAGGACGCGGGAAGCGTCCGCATCGAGGTGCGTGGCGAGGAGCTGACGCTACCCCAGATCGTGGCCGGCAATGTGACGGTGAGATTGTTGCCCGAGGGTGAGCCGGTGCACACGGCAAGCTCCACGCTAGCGGATCTCGAACCCGGAGAATCGGCCCGCGTGATCGGTATCTCCGCGAGTTGCCAGGGGCCGCAGCGTCGTCGATTGCTCGACCTGGGTATCGTCCCCGGCACAGAAGTCGTCGCCGAGTTCGAAAGTGCCGGAGGTGACCCGATGGCGTACCGGATCCGCGCCGCCCTGATTGCACTTCGGGAACAGCAGGCGTCCTGGGTCGAGGTAGAACGCTAACCGTGGCGAAGCCTGCTTTCGACCGATGCGCCGGCTGCACACAGCACCGAAACGACAGCCTCGTCCGCCTGGGCCTCAGCCCCGACCGCTGGGACTACCTGGTCGCCCTCGCCGGGAATCCGAATACGGGGAAGTCCACCGTCTTCAACGCGCTCACCGGGCTCAGGCAACACACGGGCAACTGGCCCGGAAAAACGGTGGTGCGTGCCGAGGGTGTGTTCGTGCATGAAGAAAGCCGAGTCAAGGTCGTCGACCTTCCCGGCACCTACTCCCTGCAAGCCGGCAGCACCGACGAGGAGGTCGCCCGCGACTTCATTCTTTTCGGACGTCCGGACGTGACCATCGTCGTCGTCGATGCCACGCGCCTTGAACGCAATCTGAATCTGGCGCTGCAGATTCTGGAGATCACCGATCGGGTCGTCGTGTGTGTAAACCTCATGGACGAGGCCCGGCGACACGGAATCGCCATCGACCTGAAGCAGCTGTCGAAGGAACTCGGAGTCCCCGTCGTGGGAACGTCCGCCAGACAGGGTGTGGGCGTAGACGAGTTGATTTCGGTCGCCGTCAGCGTGGCCCGAGGGGAGACGGAAACCCATCCCTACCGGATCGAGACTCACCAGGCAGACGTGGAAGCGGCGGTTTCGGGTCTGGCCACCGAACTGGAGACCGTGTTCCCCGATCTGCCAAACGCTCGCTGGGTGGCCCTCCGTCTGCTGAACGCGGACGAGGCGGTGGAGGAGGCCGTCCGATCGGGTGAGTTGGGTCTGGTCATGTCGGATGCTGAAGCGGAGGACCTCCCGCCTGATGCGCCGCCGCTCGAGGGCCGGCTCGCAGTTCTGAGCCACGCCTCCGCGCTCCGCTGGAACCTTCCGCACGACTTCCATGACGCTCTGACACATCGGTTATACGATGTGGCGCAGGAGATTGCGGACAGGTCCCAGGCGAAAG
The DNA here is from genome assembly GCA_048060725.1 of Gemmatimonadota bacterium. Taxonomy (GTDB): domain Bacteria; phylum Gemmatimonadota; class Gemmatimonadetes; order Palauibacterales; family Palauibacteraceae; genus Palauibacter. Next base: position 15,899 of record JBGMQU010000005.1, read on the forward strand.
GGCTCAGGAAGGCCCGATTCGATCTCGACCGTACCCTGGACAGGGTGCTGACGAGCCGGGTGTTCGGCTTCCCGACCATGCTGATCATGTTGGCCGTCGTGTTCTGGATCACGATTGCCGGGGCCAATGTCCCGTCACAGATGCTCGCCTCGCTGCTGGTGGTCACCGGACACGACTGGCTCACCACAGTTGGGGCGACGATTGGCATGCCCTGGTGGTTGGCCGGGTTCCTGTTCGATGGCGTCTATCTGGCGACAGCCTGGGTGGTCGCCGTCATGCTGCCGCCGATGGCCATCTTCTTTCCTTTGTTCACGCTGCTCGAAGACTTCGGCTACCTGCCTCGGGTCGCGTTCAACCTGGACGGCATGTTCCGCAGGGTCGGGGCCCACGGGAAGCAGGCGCTGACCATGAGCATGGGGTTCGGCTGCAACGCGGCCGGCGTGGTGGCGACCCGCATCATCGACAGTCCGCGCGAACGGCTCATCGCGATCATCACCAACAACTTCTCGCTTTGTAACGGCCGGTGGCCGACGCAGATCCTCATCGCAACGCTGTTCATCGGGGCGCTGGCCCCGGCGCACCTGGCCGGATTCGTGGCCGCCGGTGCGGTCGTCGGTATCGCGCTGCTCGGGATCTTCCTGATGTTCGTGGCGTCATGGCTGCTGTCCAACACCGTCCTCAAGGGCGAGGCGAGCACGTTCAGCCTGGAGTTACCGCCGTATCGACCGCCTCGCGTCCTCCGAACTCTCTATACGTCGATCATCGATCGCACGCTCATCGTCCTGTGGAGAGCCGTGATATTTGCCGCGCCGGCCGGAGCGGTGATCTGGCTGGTGTCGAACATCACGATCGGAGACGCGAGCGTCGCGGCGCACGTGATCGATTGGTTTAACCCGTTTGGCCTGATGCTCGGTCTCAACGGAGTGATCCTGCTGGCGTTCGTCGTCGCGATCCCGGCCAATGAGATCGTGATCCCCACCATACTCATGCTGACGGTGCTCACGACCGGGCTTCCCGGCGTGGGCGAAGGGGCCGGCGTCATGTTCGAACTCGACTCGGCCGCGGCGATGGGGCAGGTCCTGATATCAGGCGGCTGGACGCTGCTGACCGCCGTCAGCCTGATGTTGTTCAGCCTGCTCCACAATCCGTGTTCGACGACGATCTACACGATCTACAGGGAAACACGCAGCGCGAAGTGGACGACCGTCGCGACGCTGCTGCCTCTCCTTATGGGGTTCGTCGTGACGTTCCTCGTCGCGCAGGTATGGCGACTCGCGTCCTGATCACGAAGTCTGGCGGGGTATCGAGCCGGTGTAGGAACCGGTGTCGGAAGTATTCCGGACACGCTTTCGCTCGGCGATGGACGCGATGAGCAGCCACAGGGCCGGAACGCCCAACATCGGTATCGGGAACCACTGCCCGTAGCGTCCGTATGGCGAATAGGGCTCCGTGACCATGTGAAAACGAAGGATCCAGTCGCTCGTCAGCACGCCCGCCTCGGAGAGTTCGTGCAGCGAGTAGATGGCGATCTGCGCGACGAACAGGAGGAGGAAGATGCCCGTGACCTGGAAGAAGCGCCGAATGTCGATGCGGTGGCCGTAGCGGGCCCACGCCCACGCCATCAAACCGGCCCCCGCCAGCCCCAGCAAGGCTCCCTGCACGACCTGCGGACTCTTCACCTGGAAGAGCATGAGCGCCGTCTCCATTCCCTCCCGGCTCACCATGAGCGCCGTGAACAGGAAGATTCCGAGTACGGCCCAGGCATTCGAGGTGCCGACGGTCTGGGACTCGAGGTGGTCTTCCATCTTGCGCTTGAGCGTCGGACCGACGCGCCACATGTGAATCACGAGTCCGACGACGAAGGGGATGGTCAGGAGACCCATGATTCCCTCCCACAGCGGCTGGTTTGCACCTTGAAGGAGAATCCAGCCGAGTCCGGCGCTGAGCGCCAGAGAGGCCGCCACCGACCAGTAGACGACGGGGACGAGATGGGTCTGGCGGGATTTTCGCAGATAGGCCACGACGATCGCCACGATGAGGAAGGCTTCGAATCCTTCGCGGAGGACGATGACGAACGAAGACAGCACGAACACCTCTCGACTTCAGGGGGTAATGGGTCCAGTCGATAACGCTTATTACTAGTTGAGAATCATTCTCAACCACCGCCTCGAAGATAGCCGGGCCGAAACGACGCACGCAACCGCACGGGTGTCACGTTTGAGGGGGATGTCGCGTCATTCTTGCAGGAGGGGGTCTACCGCGAGCGGCGATGTCGCGCCGCCCGGTGGCCCCGACACGAGAGGCACGCACGTGATTCCAGTTCGCCATGCGTCGGCAGCGGCTCTCGCGGCAATGTTGGGCATGTCCGCGTGCGGAACATCTCCCAGCGGGCCGGGTCCGGCGCCCCCGCCCCCTCCTGACCCCGCGGGCCGGTGGGTGGCCGTGCCAAACGTGCCGGTGGGAGCGTGGTCCGCGGCTCTTCTCCCCACGGGCAAGGTCCTGGTCTTTCAAGCGGGCGATCAAATGTACGTCTGGGATCCGATCACACAGCAATTCGGGGCGCAGTTCGCGGCGAACACCAACCTCTTTTGCGCCGGGCTGACGCTTCTGGCAGACGGTCGGTTGCTCGCGGCGGGTGGCCATATGGGCCAGGATGCGCAGGATAACTTCCTCGGGTCGAGCGCCGCGGAGATCTTCGATCCCTGGCAGGAGACCTGGACCCGGCTCCCGGACATGGAGGGGGGCGAGCGCTGGTACCCCACCGCGGTCACCCTGGCCGATGGGCGTGTGCTCGTGGCCTCGGGAACACATGCGGGCGTCTTGAACGACGCGATCGAGCTGTTGGATCCGGTAAGCCGGCAATGGCAGATCGTGGCGCGTCAGGAACTCCCGCTGTACCCGTGGATGGCCGTGCTCCCCGACGAGAATCTCCTGATGTTCGGTCCGCAGCGCACCACGGGGCTATTCGATCCCGATACCGGAGCCCTGCGTCTGGCGGGGGAGATGGGTCAGGCTCGTTTCGGGGGCGCGGGGGTGCTCCGCAACGCGGACATGGCGGAGATACTGGTCCTTGGTGGGGGCGGGCCGCCGACGAACTCGACAGAGATCTTCAACGCATCCACCGAGACGTGGCGGTCGGTCTCGTCGATGAGCCAGCCCCGCATCAATCCCGACATCGTACTGCTCCCCGACGGAGCGGTCCTGGTCGTGGGCGGGCAGAGCGTCGCCGAAGAGCAGGAAGGATCGGAAGGCGAGGGCCAGGTCCTCGTGGCCGAGACACTGGAGGCCGACGCGACCGGTTGGTCGGCGGCGGGGAACGCCACCTACCCGCACGGATACCACTCCACCGCGCTTCTCCTCCCGGACGGCAGCGTGATGGCGGGCGGCCCGGAGAATGTCCTGGAGCGCTATCTTCCCTGGTACTTTTTCGCGGGCGACCGGCCGGTGATCGAGTCTCTGCCAGGCAGCGCGGGCTATGGAGAGACGGTGCCCTTGATGATGACCGGGGACGCCCCGATCGATCGCGTCGTCCTCATCCGCGTGAGCAGCGTCACCCATTCGCTCAATACCGACCAGCGGTACCTCGAGTCGGGTTTCTCTCTCGTCTCTACTGGCGAGTTAGCGGTCCAGATGCCCACTTCCGCCGGGCTGGCCCCGCCCGGGTACTACCTCGTCTTCATCGTGACGGAGGGAAGGGTGCCGTCCGAGGGTCGGTTCCTGCGTATCGGATAGGCCTGAAAGGGGCCGCCGAGGTGTGACCCCGCCGTGGGCTGACTCGTGTTACCGTCGGTGGTGGAGACGTACGAGGCAGCCCGGGCGAACCGAGAGGCGGAGAATCGTGATTGGCGAACGAGTTCAGCATGTTCTGCTGGCCCCGGGGTTCGCCCTGCTCGCAGGGGTTGTGCTCACCGGAGCCGTGGCGGCCCAGGCGCCGGACTTCCTGTTCAAGCGCCCGACCGTAACGCTCGGTGTGAAGGTGGGGTACGCGGTCCCTCGGGCCAACAGCGAAATCTTCGACTTCACGCGCGAGCAGCTTACGGTGGACAAGAGCGATTTCAACGCGTGGTCTCTTGCTGGAGAGCTGGGCGTCCGCGCCACCGACCGAATCGACGTCGCTCTGGGCGTGGGCGGCGAGTGGAGTAGCACGCGATCCGAGTTCAGGGAGTTCGTCGGCACCGACGATCTGCCGATCGAGCAGGACACGCGGCTCACTCGCGTTCCCGTCACTCTGGGCGTGAAAGCCTACCTGCTGGGACGCGGGCGTCGCATCAGCGAGCTCGCGTGGATTCCCAGCAAATGGGCACCCTACGTGGGAGGCGGCGGAGGCTTTGCCTGGTATCGCTTCCAGCAGGTCGGCGAGTTCGTCGATTTCGACACGCTCGACATTTTCTTCGACGACTTCGAGTCGATGGGCGTCGCACCACTCGCGTACCTGACCGCAGGGATGGACTTCTCCCTCGGACCCAGGTGGTTTTTGAATGGCGAGACCCGTTATTCTTGGGCAAGTGCCGGAATGGACCGCGATTTCGTCGATTTCGACGACATCGACCTCGCCGGTTTCCGGGGGACGGTCGGCATGTCGGTACGATTCTGATTGATGAAGGACGGACACCATGAGTGAACACGGAATGATGCGGCCGGAGCGGATGGCCGGCTTGTTGCTGGCGGCGATTCTCCTCGCTTCGGGGACGAAACCCGTTACCGCCCAATCCGAACAGACCGACGATCGCTGGCTCGCCTTCGAAGGGTGCTGGCAGCCCGTAGAGGAGGCGGACGGGCTCGACGACGCCGATGCACTCCTGTGCTTCCGACCCCAGGTCGGAGACGCGGGCGTGGAGATGATCTCGATCGAGGACGGCGTGATCGTCGGCCAGGAGACGGTGAGGGCGGACGGACAGCCGCAGGATACGAACCTCGAAGGCTGCACCGGTTGGGAGCGCGGGGACTTCTCGGTCCGACCGGGTCGCGTCTTCCTCTCGTCGGAGTACATATGCGACGGGGGCGTGACCCGTTCGTCGACGGGCCTGTTCACCATCGTATCGCCCAGCGAGTGGGTCGACGTTCGAGTCGTGACGGCCGGTGGCGAGAGTCTGACCTGGGTCACGAGGTATCGGCTGGCCGAGCCCGGCGAGGCGGAGGCAGCGGGTCTCGGCGACCTTGCGGACGGGCGCAACATGGCCCTCCGGTCGGCCAGAGTCGCCGCGTCGGCGCGGCCCTCCATCGAGGACGTGATCGAGGCGACGGACCATGTCGAGGCGGAGGGCGTCCGGGCATGGCTCATCGAGCGCGATGCCAGGCTAGAGGTTGATTCGGACGGGCTGGTTCGCATGGCCGACGCCGGGGTCCCGGAAGACGTGATCGACATGGTCGTCGCGGTGAGCTACCCGGAGAAGTTCGCGGTCGATCGCGAGCCGGAGCGCTACGGGCAGAGCTACGGACCGAGCTATGGAGCTGGCTACGGCCTGTACGGGGGACTGGGGTACTACAACCCCCTGTACGGTTCCGTCTTTTACGGTACGTACGGGTTCGGGTACGGCTACGGATATGGCTACGGCTATGGGTACGGGCGCGGAGGGCGCTACTACGGGCCCAGGATCGTGGTCGTCAGCCCCGGTCAAAAGGATTCGGGAGGCCGGGTGATCAACGGCCGGGGATACAGTCGCGGTCAGACTTCGGGTGCGACGCGGGGCCGGTCGCGGTCGGGAGGCTCGTCGGTCGGGAGGTCCTCCGGAAGTTCGGGCCGCGGGACATCGACGGGTCGCACCGCCCGACGTCGGGGCGGCGGTTTCTGATCAAGGACGGAACTTCAGCAGCCGGAGCGCATTCCCGACGACGACCAGCGTGCTGCCCTCGTGAACGAGCACGGCGAAGCCGATCCCGGCCCACCCGGTAACCGTCGCGACCACGAGCAACACGATCACGCCGAGCGAGATCCCGAAGTTTTGCCGAATGATCGCGCGGCTGGCGCGCGACAGCCCGATCGCAAACGGCAGCTTCTCGAGATCGTCGGCCATCAGCGCCACGTCGGCGGTCTCCAGCGCGACGGCCGTACCCATGCCTCCCATCGCGATGCCGATCGTCGCGTGCGCCAGCGCCGGGGCGTCGTTAACGCCGTCTCCAACCATGGCGACGCTCCCATGCCGCTCGATGAGCGTGCGGATCTCATCGAGCTTCTCCTCGGGCAACAGTGCCGCCCGCACCTCATCGAGGCCGACCTCGTCGGCGATCGCACGGGCCACGAGTTCGTTGTCACCCGTGAGCATGACGATCTGCTTGATCCCCAGCCCGTGCAAACGACGGATCATGTCGCGAGCGGCCGGCCGCGCCTCATCGGCCAGGCCGAGCGTCCCCAGCCAGCGCGATCCCCGTTGCACGGCCATCACGCTCTTGCCCCCCTCTTGCAGCTTCGCCACCGATCGACGGATTTCCTCGGGAACCGCGATCCCTTCATCCTCCCACAGGCGCAGGTTCCCGATGGTGACCGTCTCACCCTCCACGTCCGCGCGGACACCTCGGGCCGTGAGACTCTCGAGCGGTCCGGCCTCGGGAACATCGAGGTCGTCGCGCTCCGCCCGGCGTACGACCGCGGCCGCGAGTGGGTGCTGCGACTGTACCTCGACGGCCGCGGCAAACCGGAGCAGGTCCTCTGTCGTCGCGTCTCCGGCCGGAACGACGTCCGTCACCTCCGGCGTGCCCTTCGTGAGGGTCCCGGTCTTGTCCATGGCAAGCGCGCGCACGCTACCGAGGTTCTCGAGGTGCGCCCCCCCTTTGATGAGCACGCCGTTTCGGGCCGCCTGCGCGATGCCGGTCAGCACGGCCGCAGGGGTTCCGAGCGCGAGCGCACACGGCGACGAGGCCACCAGAAGCGCCATGCCCCGGTAGAAGCTGTCCGCCCATATCCACCACCCCATGAGGGGCGGCACGAAGATGAGGAGCAGATCGGCCACCAGCACGACAGGCACGAAGATCGACTCGAATCGATCGGTAAATTGTTGCGTGGGAGCCTTCTGCGTCTGCGCTTCCTCGACCAGGCGGATCACCCGGTCCAGCGTCCGATCCCCGACCGTGCCCGTCGTCACGACCTCGAGGGAACCGTCTCCGTTGACGCTTCCGGCGAACACTTCGTCGCCGGGGGCTTTCTCGACCGGAACCGACTCGCCGGTGATCGGCGCCTGGTTCACCGCGGAGAACCCCTCTCTCACCGTACCATCAACGGGCACCCGCTCGGCCGGACGGACCAGCACGACGTCCCCCTTCGAGACGTCCTCGATCGCGACCTCCTCGGCGTTCCCGTCGCGTAGCACGGTGGCCGTCGCCGGCGCGAGCTCCGCCAGCGCCTTGATCGCTCGACGCGCGCGCCCGAGGGCATAGTGCTGGAGAGCGTGCGCGAGCGAGAAGAGGAAGAGAAGGAACGCGCCCTCGGCCCATTCGCCGAGGATCGCCGCGCCGATGGCGGCGAGTAACATCAGAAGATCGATGTCGAACGAGATCCGCCCGCGACGGAGCGACGACACCCAGTGGTGAACGAGATCGAATCCCCCGAGCGCGTAGGCGCCCAGATACAGACCAACGGCCACTATCGGACCGAGACCGAGCCAGCGCTCCCCCACCCACGCGGCCACAAGCAGGATCCCGGACCCGAGGCTCCAGACAAGCTCCCGGTTCCGAGCGTACCAGGACGCGTCCGCGTCCGCGTCCTCCTCACTGGAGGAGCGAGTCGGGCGCCCGTAACCCGCGCCCTCGAGGGAAGCGCGAAGGGCGTCCTCCGTCGTCCGTACTCGATCGAACTCGATCCGGACGCGCCGCGCCGCGACGTTTGCCGACGCCTCGAGCACTCCGTCAACAGCGCCCAGAGTCGCCTCGATCCGCCGACCCGCGTCTTCCGAAAGACCGGCGCCCAGGCGCATCAGTACATGCCCGAAGCGCTCCTCCAGTTCGGCTCCCGCGGCGCGGGCCAGGCGCTCCACCTGAGCGAGCGTCACGAGGGCGGGATCGTAGTGCAGGCAGAGCTCGGCTCGACCATCGGACTCCTCGACCACGTGAGCCCGCTCGATCCCCCGTGACTCCCCGATGAGTCCCTCGAGCCGCTTCACGCAGCCGTCGCGCGTGTCGACGACCTCAGGCAGGAGCACCGCCACCTCGATTCGGGCCTGGCGGCTCTTCACACCGCTGCCGATCCGCTCTGCTTCGTCTTGATCCTGAAGGCCCGCTCGACAGGGAGCACGAAGATCTTCCCATCGCCACGGTTCCCCGTGTAACTCGATTCGACGATCGCGTTCACGATCTCGTCCACCTGCTCGTCGTGGGCCACGACCTCGAGGCGGCTCATCGGCGTGAAATCCATGAGTTCCTCTGCCGGCGACTCGTCAGGGGCCTCGACTTTCTCCCGACCAAACCCCCGTGCATCCGTGACGGTCAGCCCGGGCAGGTGCGCCACGTGACGAAGCGCCCGCGTGACACGGTCAAGGCGGTGCGGCGGAACGTATGCCAGAATCATCCTCATTCCATCCTCCTCCATCCTGCTCAGGAGCGCGAAACGGCTCGCGTTCGGTCGTTAGTATCGAATTGATTCCCCGTGTAGCCACCCGTAAAGCACGGGGAGAACGAGCAGCGTGAGTATGGTCGACGTGACCAGCCCGCCGACCACGGCGATGGCGAGGGGGCGCTGAACCTCCGATCCGGCTCCGCTCGCTACCAGCAGCGGGATGAGTCCGAGGCCCGTAGTCAGGGCCGTCATCAAGACCGGACGAAGCCGAAGTTTTGCTCCGGTGGTCACCGCCTCCCGAACGCTCAATCCCTCCTCGTGCAGCAGCTGGTTGAAGTACGTGACGAGCACGAGGCCGTTACCGACTGCGATCCCGAACAACGCGATGAACCCGACGCTCGATGGCACGGACAGGCTCTGCCCCGTGATGAGGAGCGCCACAAGCCCACCGACGAGGGCCAGCGGGATATTGAGAAGGATCAGAAGCGCCTCGCGCAGCGAACCGAAGCTCGCGAACAGCATTCCGAAGATCAGGACCAGGGTGATCGGGACCACGATCTTCAGACGCTTGTTGGCGGCCTGCGCCAGCTCGAACTGCCCGCCGAACGTGACGAGATATCCGGGCGGGAGATTTACGTTCGCCGCGATGGCGGCGTCGGCCTCGCGCACCAGGCTCCCGATGTCTCGACCGCGCGCGTTGAGTTGAATGGTGATGAAGCGCTGGTTGTTCTCGCGGGAAATCTGCCGCGGCCCGACCAACGTCTCGATCGAGGCCAACTGCCCAACCGGAACCAGGGAGCCGTCCGGCGCGTCGATCAGTAAGGCCGCGACGTCTTCGGCGGTGGCGCGATATTCCGCGCCGTACCTCACGAAGATATCCCAACGGCGCTCGCGTTCGAAAAGCTGCCCGGCGACCTCTCCCCCGATCGCAGCCCGAATCTCGAACTGTGCGTGTTCCACCGGGATGCCGTATCGGGACAGCGCTCCGCGGTCGAGGGTGATCTTGAGTTGCGGCTGGCCCGTGATCTGGTCCACCTGGACCTCGGAAGCCCCCTCGATCCCGCGCAGTACTTCGGCGATATCACCGGCGCTCTGCAGCAGCAAGTCCAGATCGTCGCCGAACAGCTTGATCGCCAGCTCCGCCCTCGTGCCGGTGAGGAGCTCGTCCACCGCGGCGGCAATCGGCTGGGTGAAATTGAGCTGCACTCCAGGAAAGCTTTCCAGTCGCTCCTGCATGGCTCTCACGAGGCGATCCTGGGTCGAAGCGGTCTCCCATTCGCCACGCGGTTTTAGATCTATGAAGATCTCCGCGTTGTTCACCGGGTCCGAGTGCGCCCCGATCTCGCCTCGCCCCACCCGACTCACGACTTGCGTGACCTCGGGAAACCGAAGGAGTTGCCTCTCGATTCGGCCGACGGTGGCCACCGACTCGTTGAGAGAGATCGAGGGCGCCATCGTCGCCCGGATCAACATGGTTCCTTCGTTCAGGGTCGGGATGAACTCGGTCCCGAGGAACGGGAAAATCGCGAGCCCCGCGGCCAGCAACCCCCCGGTCGACAGGAGGACGGTCCGCTTGTGATCGAGCGCCCACACCAGCATCGGTTCGTATCGACCCTGAAGCCAATTCACGAACCGAGAGTGGACGCGGCTCGAATCGTCCGCGGGCTCCTGTCGGGACAACAGGAAGGACGCGAGCACCGGCGCCACGGTTAGCGAAAAGAGTAGCGAGCCGACCATGGCGACGGAGATGGTGTAGGCCAGGGGGCGGAACATCGTCCCCTCCACGCCCCGGAGGGTGAACAGTGGCAGGAACACCAGGATCACGATCGCGATCGCGAAGAACACGGGACGCCCGACTTCCTTCGCCGCACGTGCGATGAGGTGAAGCTTCCCCTCCTCCGGGTCCGGCGGCGCCGAGAGCAATCGATAGATGTTCTCGGTCACCACGATCGAAGCGTCCACCATCATTCCGATGCCGATGGCGAGCCCCCCGAGCGACATCAGGTTGGCACTGATGCCGAACTGCCGCATGAGCAGGAATGCGAGCAGGATCGAGAATGGCAGACTGAGCGCGACGATCAAAGACGACCGCATGTCTCCCAGGAACACCGCCAGCACGAAGACGACCAGCACCAGGCCTTGCCACAGCGCGGACGTGACCGTGGAGGTAGCCCGATCGACCAGGCTCCCCTGCTCGTAGTACGGAACGAGCTCCACTCCGTCTGGCAAGGCAGCTCGAACGCGCTCGATTCGCTCTTCGATCGCGGCGATGACCGTCGAGGTGTTCGTCCCCAGCAGCTTGAGGACGAATCCCACAACGATCTCGCCCTCCCCGTTGCGCGTGACCAGCCCGCGCCGAATCTCGGGGCCGATCTCGACATCTGCGATATCGCTCACACGGACCGGGGTTCCCTCCCGCGTCTCGATCGTGATGTTCGCGATGTCGGAGAGCCCCTGGACCAGTCCGATCGAGCGGACGAGGTACTCTTCGCTCGCGACCTCCAGATAGCTTGCGCCCACGTTGAGATTGTTGGCCGCCACCGCCTCGAGCACCTGATGTAGCGATAGACCGAACTGCCGCAACCGGTTCGGATCGACGATGACCTGGTACTGCCGGACGTGCCCGCCGATGGAAAGCACTTCCGTGACGCCCGGGACCGTCTGGAGATTTCGCTTGACGATCCAGTCTTCGATGGTTCGGAGTTCCTCGAGCGTGTAGCGATCTGAAGGCGCGTCGAGATAGTAAAAGAGAACCTGCCCGAGTCCGCTCGAGATCGGACCCATCACGGGTTCGCCGAGACCCGGCGGGATCTGGTCGCGGGCTTCCTGCAGCCGCTGGTTGACGAGCTGCCTGGCAAAATAGATGTCCGTGCCTTCTTCGAAGTACACGTTCACCACCGAGAGCCCGAAGTTGCTCACCGTGCGGATGAGTTCGAGCCCCGGGAGCCCGTTCATGCCCACTTCGATGGGGTAGGTGACGAGCTGCTCGACTTCTTCGGGCGCGAGCCCCTCGGTCTCCGTGAACACCTGGACGAGCGCGGGCGAGATGTCGGGGTAGGCGTCGACCGGGAGCTGGGTATAGGCCCAAATGCCGCCGCCGAACAGCGCGACGGTCATGGTCATGGTCAGGAGGCGCTGGCGGAGAGCGAAATCTATCAGGCGCTCGATCATGTCAATGCCCGTGCCCGCCGAAGTCCTCTTTCGAGAGCTCGGCCTTGAGGGTGAACGCGCCGACCACAACGATATCCAGGCCCGGCTCCAGACCGGCGAGCACTTCGATTCGTCCGTCGGCCCGCGTCTGACCGACCTCTACTTCGCGGGAGAAGAAGTGCCCGGGTTCGTCGCCCGGAATCCACACGATGGTCCGGCCCTCGATGGTCTGAACCGCTTCCCGCGGGACGACGACGATGGCGACGCCTTCCGCCAGCTCTACGCTCGCTCGGGCGAACATGCCCGGCTTGAGAAGGCGGTCGGTGTTTTCCACTTCGACCCGTGCTCGGACGGTTCGCGTCTCCAGATCGAGGATGTCGCCGAGGTAAACGATCCGTCCGTTGAACACGTGTTCCGGGTACGCGGCGGTCGTCACGGTGACGGGAAGACCCTCGGAGATCTGAACGAGACTTCGTTCGTAGATGTCCAGCTCGATCCACAGCCGTCCCAGGTCGGCGACCGTGAAGAGCTGATCGGAAGGGCCCACCACCTCACCCATGGTCGCGTGCTTCTCGACCACGATGCCATCGAACGGGGCGCTCACGGTGAACTCGGAGCCTTTTCCGTGTTCGGCGCCGAGGGCGCTGAGCTGCTCGGTCGCTTTTTGAAGGGCGGCTTCGGCGCGGCGAAGGTCGGCCTGCGCGTCCAGTAACTCCTTCCGACTCGCGATCCCCTGCGCCTCGAGCCGTTCCTCTCGAGCGAAGTTCTCCCGCGCGATCTCGACGAGCGCCTCCGCCTCGTGCAGGTCGGCACGGGTGGCACCTACCGAAGGGCTCTCCAGCACCGCCAGAACCTGTCCCTTCCGCAGCCGCGCGCCCAGGTCGACCAGTAGATCGCGAATCCGTCCTTCGGTGCGAGGCCCCACGTGGCTGACCCGATTTTGATCGTACGTGATCGTCCCGGTGACTTCTAGCCGTGCCGAAGAGACCGTATCGGCTTGCCCCAGCTCGATACCCGCCATGGAAAGGGCGAGGGAGTCCAGCTCGACGATTTCGACGCCGGCCGGAGCCTCGTCGTCGTGGTCATCCTCGATGGGATCGTCCCCCGCCGCACCGCCGCACCCGAACAGGGTCACCGCGGCGAGCACGAGCCACGGAGTCGGCACAGGCTCTCGTATCATGTTTCTCATGGTTCCCCTTGTTCATTTTCAGATTCCGGGGCCGTGCCCCGAAGACTGCCGGTCGCTGACTGGAGATCGATCCAGGCGGCTCGAAGCGTGAGCCAGGCGTCCCAGTAACCAAGCTCCGCATCGAGGAGCTGGTTGCGCAGGAGCACGAGGTCGGTGAGGCCGATCCGGCCGGCGCGATACGCCGTCTCGAGCAGACCCTGGTTTTGCTTCGCAGGCTCGAGCACGTCGACTTCAAAGATCTGCGCCTCCTCCGCGGCGGCGGCGTAGGCTTGAGCGGCCTGCTCGACCTCCGTACGGATCCGAAGCTCCGTCGCGGTTCGGGCGAGGGATGCACGGCGCGTGAGGGCCTCCCCGGTGGCGACGAGCCCCTGGTTGCGGTTCCAGAACGGCAGGGGCAGGCCAACGCCGAACCCCCATCTCGTGCCTCCGTTTCCCGGGGTCTGAGTCAACACCGCACCCAGTCGCACGTTCGGGATCGCGGCCCTCCGCACCAGCCGGGTCAGAGACTCGGCTTGTTGCTCCTCCGCAACTCGGGCCGCCAGGTCGGGTCGTGCCAGGAGAGCTGCCTGCACCAACGAATCGGAGTCGAGTGTGGCGACTGGAGGCAGATGCTCGACGGACTCGGAAGCGTGGATCCGCACATCCGGAGACTCTCCGAGCGTACGACCCAACTCCAGCGCGGCGGTGGTCGCCTGTCGTCGGGTCGCGAGCACCAGGGCGCGCGCCCTCCCGGTCTCGATCCCGGCGAAGTTCGCCTCCATGAGGCTGATATCGCCCTCCGCGACCTGGATGCGTACGGCGTCCAACAGACGCGCGTTCAGGGTCAGCAGACCCTCGGCGACCTCGACTCGACGTTGAAACGCGAGTGCGCTGTAGAAAGCGATGCTGACCTCTGCGAGCGTGCGTCGGGCCGCGTCGGACACGAACCCCTCTGCTGCCGCGAGGCCCCGTTCAGCGGCACCGATCCGGAGCCCACGCTGGCCCGCCCACTCGACCTCCTGCCACAACCACGCGTCGTACGCGTTGACCCCGTTCGAGATCGCGGCGGGAGCCTCGAACTCGACTTGCGGATTGTACTGGTAGAGTCGGGCCTGACGAAGCTGGCCGCCGGCAATGTCTCGCACCTGCGCATCCGCGAGAAACAACGGGTTCTGCCTCAACGCCATGCGCTGCGCGTCGGCGAGCGTGACGCGTAAGGTGTCAGCCTGCGCATCAAGCTGGACGCTCCCCCCCAGCAGTGCGGCCAGAGCCAGGAGAGCTCTCCATAAAATGGATCTCAAGTTGTGTGTCCTCCGGAACCGACGGTTTGCCCGGGGCCGCACCTTCCCATGGGGTCGGAACAGCCCGACTTCGGGCTTCGGTATCCTGTTTGTTGGCTAGATGAACTCAACTCCGCCACCGCGGCGTCGCGGATGGCGTCGAGTCACCTGATGGTGGGAGGGTCTACTGCCTGGGGGGGTGGAACAGAGGGTCCGGGTTAGCCTGGTCGCGGAGGGTTGGCTCGAGCCGCGCCCCGCCACGGCTCTCCATGAGGCCGGGGAAAGCTGGCGCGTGGGTCGTCACCGCGGGGCCGTGAATGTGCGAGCAGTGGTCGACGCTCGAGCCATGCTGATGCGTCGGTCCGCGCTCGTCGGACCCGGACTCGTGCCCGTTCTCCTCATGCTGGGAGTTCGCATGCTGGGCGGCTTCGACGGCCCCGTCGTGGTGAATCGCACCATCACCCGTAAGCCCGAGGACGGGTTCAAACGTGGCGAACCCGACTCCCAACAACGCGACCGTGGCCACGCAGCGTCGTATGTGAAATGTGCGTTCGAACATGATCAAGCAAACCTAGTTCTCGTTCTGAGCAGGTACAAGTGCAGAGACCGTGCCTCGACGGGCTCGCTCCGCCGGTTCAGTCGATCGCGTACTTGTCCAGCCGGTATCGGAGCGTATCGCGCGTCAGGCCGAGCAGACGGGCCGCGCCGGTCTTGTTTCCGCCCGTGCGTTCGAGGGCCTGACGGATGAGTTCTTTTTCGACCTCTTCGAGCCGCAGCCCGTCGGCGGGAAGCACGAACTGCACCCCGGCCGGCGTGCTCTCTCCGAGCAGATGAGGCGCCAACTGGTCGGGCGTGATCGTATCCCCGTCATGGAGGAGGAGCAGACGCTCGATCAGATTCCGGATCTCACGGGCGTTGCCGGGCCAGGAATAGCGTTCGAGGAGTCGAAGGCTCTCCGGCGCGATTTCGCGCAGCGGACATCTCAACTCCTTGCAGAGCGTCTCGACGAAATGCAGGGCCAGCGGTGCGATGTCATCGGGCCGCTCGCACAAAGGGGGCAGTTCGATCGGGATGACGTTGAGGCGATAGAAGAGATCGTTCCGAAACGTGCCCTCCTCGATGCCCGCCTCCAGGTCACGATTCGTCGCGGCGATCACGTGGACATCGACCTCCAGATCCCGAACTCCTCCCACGCGCCTGAATACCTGCGTCTCGAGGAACCCGAGAAGCTTGGCCTGCGCCCCGTGCGGCATGTCTCCGATCTCGTCGAGGAACAGCGTCCCCCGATCTGCGAGCTCGACCAGCCCCTGTTTTCGACTCTTCGCGTCGGTGAATGCCCCGCTCTCGTGTCCGAAGAGCTCTGACTCGACGAGGTTCTCGGGGATCGCCGTACAGTTGAGACGCAGAAAGGGGAACTCGCGGCGGGGCCCCTGCGCATGTATCGCGCGCGCAACCACATCCTTGCCCGTTCCGCTCGCGCCTCGAATCAGCACGTTCGTGGGCTGACCCTTGAGCGCCACGCGCGTGATCAACTCGGCGACCTTGCGGCTCGCGGCCGAGCGACCGACGAAGCTCACGTCGAAGAAGCGCCACCGGAAGCCCTCCCGGTAGCGATCGAGTTCACGGGTGAGCCGGCGCGTCTCGAGGGCCTGTTCCATGAGTAGGAACAACTCCGCGAGCTCGATGGGCTTCTCGAGGAAATGATGTGCACCGCCGCGTACCGCGGCCACCGCGGTCTCGACCTCCCCATAGGCAGAGATCATGATGACCGGAATGCTCGGATCGTGAGCCTTGATCTCCAGCAGGAAATCGGTTCCCAATCCGTCGGGCAGCTTGAGGTCGAGCAGCACGATGTCCGCCGGACTCTCGCGTATGGCCTCGAGCAGGCTCGTGCCGTCGCCAAAGCCTTCGGGCGCGTACCCCTCCTCTCGCAAGTGTTCCTCCAGCCACATGCGAATGAGGACTTCGTCATCGCAGATCAGAACACGGGGTTTCATGCGCTCTCGCTCTCGGGTCGGTTGGGAACCCGAAACGTGAAGGTCGAGCCCTGCCCGACGACGGATTCGACGCTGACTCGACCCCCGTGACGCTCCGCGATGTCCCGACTGATCGAGAGCCCGAGCCCGCTCCCCGCGTGGCGTGTGGTGTAGAAGGGGCGGAAGATGTCCCCGACTTCTTCGGGGGAGATCCCCTTCCCGGTGTCAGCGACATGGAAGCTCGTGTCGTGCTCCGTCTGATCCAGCGAGACCGTCACCGAACCATCCGCCGGTGTGGCCTGAAGCGCGTTCACGATCAGGTTCACCAGCGCCTGTCGAATGAGCTCCCCGTCGACCCGGATCGGCGCGGGATCAGGGAACGCCTCGGAACGCAACGCCACTTTGCCCTGCTCGGCCGCCGGCTGCACCAGCGTAAGGGCTCGCGCGATGATCTCGGTCGGATCCGCCGGTGCCAGCTTCGGTTCGGACGGTCGGGCGAACGTGAGCAGATCGCGAACGGCCACCTCGATGCGCTCGACCTGCCGCGACATCTCATCCATGATCGGCTTGAGAGTTTCGTCGTCGCCGATCCGTCTGCTTACGAGATCCAGTCCTCCGGCGATGCCGACGACAGGGTTCTTGATCTCGTGCGCGACCCCGCTCGCGAGCTCCCCGACGGTGGCCAACTGCTGGGCGCGGCGGATCTCTTTTTGGTGGAGTTCGTCCTCGCGCTCCCTGGCCTCGGCGAGATTCGTGGTCATGCGGTCGAACGCGCGTCCCAGATCGCCGATCTCGTCGTCCGTCCCGGACTCGATCCGGGTGCTCAACTCGCCGGCGCCGACACGCTCGGCCGCATTCGCCAGGTTGCGTACCGGAGCGACGATATTCCCGGAAACGATCCACGCGGCTGCCACTACGGCGACCCCGAAAACGATACCGAAGATCAGCGAGGCCCGCCGGAGCAGCCGGAGAGGCCCGAGTGCATCGCCCACGGGAAGCTCCGCGACGTACCGCCAGCCGAGATCCTCGATCGGGACCGAAATCCCGAAGACCTCCTGGCCCTGTCGGTCCGCGTACCGCGCGAGGCTCCCGCCTGCCGCACCTCCTTCGGCATTCTCCGCCGTCGTCGTGACCAGCTCGACGGAATAGTCCACCCGACCGTGCGGATGGGACACGAACAGCGGACGCCCCGACGCGTCGATCACGAAGCTCTCGATCGAACCGGCCAGATGAGGTGGGATGTCGAGCACGCCCCCGAGGCCGCGAGGTCCCATGAGAGCCACCAGTCGAAACGACGAGTCGCGCGTCGCGGTCTCGAGCGGGACGTCGATCCGGATCACCGGTCGTCCGGTAGAGGACGGCCCCTCGAGTACATCGAGAAACGAGCCGCCGCTCTGCGGGATTCGGGTGCCGGCGAGACCATCCCGGGTCATGACCGATCCGGCGCTCCCGAGCACGACCCCGTCGGCACCCTGGATGAACAGGGCGTCGAACTCTCCCCGCTCGGCCAGCTTTCCCTCGAGATCCGCGTTCAGCGTGCCGCCGTCCGTGGCCATGGCCTCGAGACGGCTGAGCAGTCGATCGATCTGATCGCGAATGTTTTTGGCTTGCACGCTGGCGATCGCGGACATCTGCCGATCGATGAGACGCTCGATGATCCGGCCGCTCTCTATGTAGCCGAGCATGTTCGACGCGAGAAGGGGCACCAGCGACAGGACGAGAAACCAGCGAAGCAGACGCCGCCCCAATCGACTTCTCAACGGGTTCCGGCCCACACCCCTTTCGAAACCCGCGTCGGGGGCTGATTCCATCGATCGCCTCCTGCAGACCTGCCGATACATGAGGGGGAAAGTCCCCGAATTCATGACCGGGGCAAAAGCCCCACCTAAAACCTACTTCCAGACCGTTAGAGGGGCAAATGCCCCGATCGCGTCACTTTCAGGTGATGTGGATAACCGCGTAAGCGACGGATACATAAATAGTTACCGCATCTATACAGTATGGTACGGACGTTGCCTTGCTGAGTCGCAGTGGGGAAGGGTGAGGTTTGTTCGCAAGTCAAAGGAGACGGACCGTGAAGCACATAATGATTCGTTCGACGCTTCTGTCGACGGGCCTGCTGGTGTGGGGCTGCGCCGGGGCGGACAATCCGACCGCGCTCGCCGACCTCGAGCCGGTCGCGGAGTTCGAGATCGACGTGGCCCAGGTCGAGACGATGCACGAGATAGAGATCACGGCGCGCGTGCGCGAAGGCGGGGCGCCCATGAGTTTGATAGATGCCCAGTTCGAGGTGCACGCCCCCACCGGCCCCACCCGCGTGGTGAGCCTGGAAGGGAACGAGCGTGGCTACTCGGCCCAGGTCCGGTTCTACGAGGTCGGCGAGCACCACATCAGTCTGCTGGGTCAGCCCGAGCGGCATCAGCTGATGCGCGAGCTGGGCGAGTACGAAATCGAGGTTGAACGACAGCAGTTGATTCACCAGAACTATCGCTTCGAACTCTCGGTGAGCCCGGCTCCGATCGTCCTCGGCGTCCCGGCGCGCATCATGGTTCACGGCTGGGAGATCCAACCGGACGGAGCCCCGGGCCCCCGGGCAGTCGGGCTCGAACTCCAGGCGACGCTACACACGCCCGACGGAATCGAGGTGCCGGTCGATCTCACGGAGGTCACGCAGGGCGAGTATCAGGTGGAGGTTTCGCTCCTCACCCCCGGCTCTTACGAGCTTTCCGTGGAACTCGGGGGAGAGTCGGCCCCGGCCGCCTTGATCGCCGATCCCGACGGGCATGGTTCAGGCATGGAGTTCGAAATCTTTGTACCTTCGCCGGCCAACGGCGGCGAACCCTCAGCGGAGGACAAAGGCGGGAATGGCCACTAGACGAAACGAACGCATTGCACTGAGCATTCTTCTGGCTTTCCTGGCAGGCGCTTCGGGGCTGCGCGCGCAGGACCCGGAAGAGGAAGGTCGAGGGAGTGCGGAGCGAGTCGTTCCCACGAACTTCTTCGTCATCAGCGGGTACGGCACCGTCGGGTACTTCACCCGGACTCAAGGCGAACGGATCAACGCCTTTACGGCGAGTTTCGCTCCGGTCTTCCTGTTCCAGTTTCAGGACCGGATCCTGTTCGAGGCGGAGTTGGAGTTCGAGATCGAGGACGGGGTTACGCAGACCGGGCTCGAGTATGCTTCGTTGGACTATGTGGCAAGCGACAACATCACGCTTGTCGCGGGGAAGTTCCTCGTGCCGTTTGGTGTGTTCGGTGAGCGGATCCATCCCTCCTGGATCAACAAATTCCCGAGTTCCCCGCCGATCTATGGACATGAGTCGACAGGGTTTGGTGCGAGCCCCCTGATGCCGGTGCTTGCCGATGTCGGCGTCATGGGTCGTGCGACCATGACGCCCGGGCCGTGGCAGGTAAGCGTGAACGGCTACGTGACCCAGGGTCCGGCGCTCGAGGTACACGACGAAGAAGAGGAAGGCGACCCGGACGGCGACGGGTTCGAAGCGCCCGGATTCGGCTTTCCGGCGTCCTCGTCAGACAACAACGTCGGCAAGATGCCCGGGATGCGGCTCGACATCGCCCTGCCTCCGTGGTTCGAGGTGAACGGCTCGTTTTTCAACGGGGACTACGACGAACAGGGAGTGCTCGACGTCACGGGCTGGAACCTGGCCGCCGAATTTCGGCACCGGCGCTTCGAGGTGCGCGGCGAATACATGCAGATTCGACAGGAGGTCGAACAGTTCGCCGGCTTTCAGACCCTGCGGAGGAGCGGCTTCTACACTCAGGCGTCCTATCGGACCGGGCGATGGGAGCCCGTGCTGCGATGGACCCAGATCTTCGATGACCAGCTCGAAGGGGCGGTCACGAACCGGGGTGCGTGGCAGGCCGGCTTCGCGCTGGATTACTGGGTCGCCCCTTCCGTCGCGGTGATGGCGGGCTACGAGCTCAATCGTGAGAGTGGGATCGAACTCGACAACGACCGGCTCATCGTCCACCTGGCGTTCGGATACTAGAGGAGAGTGCTATGAACGGGAGAATTCGCAGACCACGGGGCGCGCTCCTCGGTGCAGCCATTGCCGCACTGGTATGGTCGTTGCTTCCGGGCGTTGCGTTGCTCGCCGGGCAGGAGTCAGGGGAGACCTCGTTGGTTGCCGAAGGCGCCGCGGTGTACGGAAACATGTGCGGACGATGCCACAATCCGCGTTCGCCGCTCGAGCGAGACGACCGGAGTTGGGTCACGATCATTCAGCACATGAGGGTCCGCGGGAACCTGACGGGCGGTCAGGTGCGCACCGTTCTCGCCTTCCTGAAGGCGACCAACGGCGGCCCGATGCGGCCCACGGCCATCGGTGCGGCGGGTCGCGTGGAGCCCGCTGGCGATCCGATCTCGACCGACCCGGCGCTGGTTTCTCTGGGCGAGCTGGTATTGACGCAGAAGGCCTGCCTCGGTTGCCACATCGTCGGCGGCGCGGGAGGGAACGTGGGCCCCTCGCTGAACGGCGTCACAGGTCGGAGGGATCCGCTCTTCCTGCGGCGGAAACTGATCGATCCTACCTTCGACAACGCCACATCGATGATGCCGAACCTCGGTCTAACCGATGAGGAAATCGAGGCGGTTCTGGCGTTTCTCGCCACGTTACACGAGGAGGAGGAGCAGGAGCAGGCACCGTTCCCGAACGGGGCTCCGTACCCGGGCGGGTGGTGAACCAAGAAAGCGCATGGCCGTCACGCTTGCAGGGGCTCGCCCGGTAGGCATCAGCCCTGGCCCTGCGAGGGCTTGGGGCGGGGCGCCGCCGCCGGGAGGGTGAGTTCGACGCGCGTGCCCTCACCCGGTTCGGACTCGACCACGATGCTCCCGCCATGAGCCTCGACGATTGTCTTCGCGATCGGGAGGCCGAGCCCGCTCCCGCCCTGGCCGCCCCGCGCCGGATCGCCCCGTAGGAAGCGCTGAAAGAGCTTGGGGAGCAGGTCCGGGGAGATGCCGGGCCCGTCGTCCTGGACGGAAATCCGAACGACGTTTCCGTGCTCGCGCTCGACCGCCTGCGTGCTCACCCGGACCAGACCTCCATGCAGCGAGTAGCGGACAGCATTGTGGAGTACGTTGCCAATGGCCCGCCGCAGCCAGTCTTCGTCGCCCTCGATCGGGACGGATCCGTCCACGCTGGTATACTCCAGAGCAACGCCTCGCTCCTCGCCGATCGCACGGTATCTTCCAACGAGATCTGCCGCGATCGCGTCCACGTCCAGCGGGCCGATTTCGAGTGGGAAGACGTCGGCGTCGCTCTTCGCCAGGGTCAGCAGATCGTCGGCGATCCGTGTGAGACGCCGGGCCTCCTGCATCGTGCTCGAGAGCACCTCCCGATACTCCTCCTTCGTGCGCTCGCGTCGGAGGGCCACCTCGATGTCACCCTGAATGATCGCCAGGGGGGTACGAATCTCATGACTGGCGTCGGCCGTAAACCGACGTTGGGCCTGAACCGCCCTGAGCAGACGGTCAAAGACGTCGTTGAGAACCTCGACCAGCTGTCGGTGCTCGCTCGAGGCGGGCTCGATGTAGATCTCGCCCGCACTTCGGCCCGGTTCGAGACGCCTCGCCTGGGCCGCGATCTCCCGGACGGGTCGCATCGCCTGGCCCGCGAAGTACCAGGCGCCGCCAAAGCTGCCGACCGCACCGACCAGGCCGATCAACAGCAGAACCTCGAGGAAGGTCGAGAGGAGATTCTGGGCGGGGCCGCGTGGCGCTGCGACCTGCAAGAACTGGTCTGGCCTTGGCACGGCAGAGTGGGAGAGGGGATAGATGAGGCTCCGTAGCGACCCGAGTGCGTCGTCGTGGGTGAACCACGCCTCCCTTCCGGCTGCGCCCGCTCGGAGGGCGCTCGGAGGTAGGAATAGGTCCCGATCTTCCAGGTTCTCACTACGCGCCACGGGCCGTCCATCGGTCGTCCAAATCTCGGCGTAGCGGCTGATTCGTTTCGAGACCTCCGATTTGGCCTCCTGGTACACGTTATCGTGAAAGTGCGCCGAGCTGGCCGGGGCATCCGATGTCGCAGCCGCCTCGATCTCAGCGAGCCTGAGGAGAGCCTCGTCCAGTTGCGCGTACGTGATTTGCCGCAGTGCAAGAAAGGCGATGCCGCCGAGCACCGCGACCGCCGCCACCAGCACCCCCGCTAGCCGGATAGCCAGGTGGAGTCGAAAAGATCCCACTAAGGCTCGTCTTCCGGATCGGACTCCCTCAAGACGTACCCGACACCTCTCACGGTCTGGATGACGCGGGGCTCTCGATCCGATTCCAACGTGGCGCGCAGGTTGGCCACGTGAACGTTGATCACGTTCGTGCCCGGATCGAAGAGCATCTCCCACACGGCCTCCAGGAGCTCGGTGCGCCGGATGACTCGTCCCGGGTTCAGGAGCAAGTACTCGAGAAGCGAAAACTCCCTCGGCGTCAGCCTCAAATCACGGGCACCCCGGCGCGCCTTGTGTGACAGCCGATCCAGTTCGATGTCGCCGAAGCGCAAGACCTCAAGACGCTGGGCTCCGCCACGCCGCGTCAACGCGCGCAGGCGTGCAAGGAGGACGTCGAAGCGGAAGGGCTTGGTCAGATAGTCATCCGCACCCGCATCCAGCCCGCGGATGATGTCCTCCGGCGTTTCCTTCGCCGTGAGCAGAAGGATTGGCGTCGAGTCTCCCTCACGCCGGATCTGCGCCGTGACCTGCAGGCCGTCGAGGCGCGGGAGCATGATGTCCAATATGACTGCGTCGTACGTACCTATCGCCGCCATCATCGCGCCCGAACGTCCATCCTCCGCCACGTCCACCCCGTATCCCTCCTCGCGCAAACCGCGCCGAAGGAATCGAGCCATCTTCGGCTCATCCTCAACCACCAGAACCTTCATCCCTCGCGACTCCCCTCCGGATCCGACGATCCCCCTGACTCTCACCCCAACCTACCGATTCACGTGTAAGATCTTCCAAAATATGGGATTAAGGCGTCTTAACGTGCGAGGGTTTCGGACGCCTCGAGAACCGTAAGCTGAGGTTAACCGACCCTTGGCCGTCGGCTAACTCGTGACGTGTAATTTTTGGGGAAGGTGATTACTGACGACACCAGGAAAAAAAAGTGGACGCGCGAGCAGGAGCACATTTCCAGTGAGAGAAGCCGATCGGTTCGCCCGGGTGTGTACGAGAACGCGAAGTCTCATCGCCATACTGGCGATCCCGATCCTTCCGCTCCACGCCGCCGGGCAGTCGCACACGCTCGGGGCGGTCGGCGAAGGTTCGCGTCCCGACATCCCGGTTTCCTTCGATATCGGTCCGGCCCGGTCCAATCCAGCCTCGCTGACGCTCGAAGAAGCCCTCGCCGTCGCCAGGCAGAACAATCCCACACTGAGGGCCGCACGGACCGCGCTCCGGCTGCCTGAGGCGGACCTCGCTCAGGCCTCTCGGTTCAGCAATCCGTTTATCGGCCTCTCCGTGTTCCCCGGCCTGAACACGGGTACGGGCGTCGCAGTCTCGCTCGGCAAGAGATTCGAGGTTGCCGGACAGCGAGGGCTACGGGCCGATGCGGCTCGCGCTCGGATCGGGGCGGTCTCGTGGCAAGTCACCGATGCGGAGCGCACGCTCAGGGCGAGAGTGGGACAGAGCTTTTACTCGGTTCGGTTCAGCCAGGAGATGGTCACGGTGCTCGACTCCGTCGTCGAGGTCACCGCGCTCCTGCTGCAGGCCGCCCAGCTCAAGCTCGAAGGTGGCTTCGCGCCCGAACTCGACCGAAATCTCGCGCGCGTCGAACTCTTGCGAGCGCAACTCCAACGGATCCAGGCGTCGAACGCTCTCGTCGCTCGAGAGGCTGAGCTCAACCAGCTGCTGGCGCGCCCGGCAGGAGAGGACGTTGACGCAGTGGGCCCGCTCGTCTACGGACCCGTCCCCGAAGAACTGAGCCTCGAACGCCTTCAGAGTTTCGCCCGGTTCGCGCGTCCGGATCTCCAGGCGGTTTCCGAGTTGGGCCGTGCGGCATCGCTCGGTACCGCACTGGCTCGACGCCTGGCAGCTCCGGACCTGGTGCTGGCCGCCGATCTCGTCAGAGAGGCGGACGGCGTACGTACGGTCGGTCTGAGCGTGGCCGCGTCGCTGCCGGTATTCGACAGGAACCAGCTCGGACGGGATCGGGCCCTGGCCCGAGAGGCCCTGGTCGCTGCGGAGGCAGAAGCCCGGGCTCTGGCGGTCTCACAGGAGGTCAGAGGGGCGTTCGCGAGATTGAATGCCGCCCGCGTCGGTCTGTCGACCTACCAGGACGATATCCTCGCCCTGACGGAGACGAGCCAGCAGTTCGCGTCGCTCGCCTACGCGAGAGGCGAACTCGATATCACCACCGCGCTCCTTGCTCAGCGCCAGCATACCGACGCACGAGTCGCCTATCTGGAGGCTGCACTCGCCTTCGATAGAGCGGCTCTCGAACTCGAGAGCGCGACGGGCGCCCCGCTGGTCGAGGTCGCCCGTACCGTTCCGACGAGAGACGAAAATCTAGAGAAGGAGGACGATCAATGATCGGGAGGAGCAAGCGGTCCCTGCGGACCTTCGCCGTGGTCGTAGCCGTGATCGCCCTCGTGGGGGCCGGCATAGCAATCGACCGGGTCTTGCTCGGGCCTCAGTTCGAGACCGCATCGCTGGGGGGGTCGGTCGACGGGGCGGAGGAGCGGGGCGACGACCATTCATCGGAAGAGGGAGAAGACGGCGACTCGCACTCAGACGAGGACGGCGACCCGGCGGCCATGGTGGAATTGAGCCCCCAGGCGCTGACCGCCATCGGCCTGACTACGGAAGTGGTTCGCCTTCGCCGGACGGAGCAGACGCTCGACTTCCCCGGCGTCGTCCGCATGCACCCCGACGGGGTGGCCTCCGTGAGCACGAGGATCCAGGGGAAGGTGCTGTCTGCGTCGGTTGCGCCGGGTGACCGGGTCGAGCGGGGGCAGGTCCTTGCACTCATTCAAAGCCTCGTGCCCGGTAACCCGCCGCCCACCGTGAGTGTCGTCGCGCCGATCACCGGCATTGTAATGAGCCGAGACGCCGTCGTGGGTGAAGCCGTGCAGCCTAGCAAGGAGCTGTTCCGTCTTATCGACCCGCGACAGGTGGTGGCAGAGGCGTTGGTTCCGGAAAGGCTCGTGGATCGGATCCGCCTGGGTGACGACGCAAAGGTACACCTCCTCCGGGATCACGAAGACTGGAGTGAAGCCCACGACCATGACGAATGGAGCGGACACGTGACGTTCGTGGGCAGCGAGGCCGACCCCGAGACCCGCACCTATCCCGTATGGGTCTCCCTTCGCGGCACAGGCGACGTACCGCCGAGGTCGGGTCGGTTCGTCGAGGTCAGGATAAGCGAGACCGTCAAGACCGCCCTCGCGGTGCCGCAGGCCGCCATCGTGGAGGAAGGTCCGCTGCGCTACGTGTTTGTGAAGCGGGGAAGAGCCTTCGAACGCCGACTTGTGTTTGCCGGGCCGGAAGGCTCGCAGAACATCGAGATCCTTTCGGGGGTGGCGCCCGGCGACACGGTGGCCGTCACCGGGAGTTACGAACTGATGCTGGCGCTGGAGACGGCGGGTGGCAACGGCCCGACGGGGGAAGCAGCGCCCCACGAGCACTGAGAGCCGTGAAGCCCACCCCGGGAGCGCCCGTTCCCGGGGGGAGTCCCGAGAAAGCCAGAGTGACACGCAGGATAGATAGAGGGAGTTCGTAGCATGTGGTCCAAGATCATCGAGTTCTCACTCAAGAACCGGCTCGTCGTGCTCACCGGCGCCATCCTTGTGCTGGTCTGGGGGCTGGCCGTCGTGAAGCGAACGCCGGTGGACGTCTACCCGGATATCGACGATCCACGAGTGACAGTGCTCACCGAGGCGCCCGGTTACTCGCCGGAAGAAGTCGAGGCCCTGGTCACCTTCCCCATCGAGATTGCGCTCAACGGCACGCCCAGCCTGCGGACGTTGCGCTCCCAGTCCGGGATCGGACTCTCCTCCGTCACAGTACAGTTCGAGTGGGGAACCGACATCTACACTGCGCGCCAGCTCGTCAACGAGCGCCTGCAGCTGGCCATTTCCATTCTTCCCGAGGGTGTGGACCCACCGTTCCTGGCGCCGATCACTTCCCGGTTGGGCGAAATATACAACTACTCCCTGATCGCCACCGACTCGTCGGTGTCGCCGGTCGATCTCCGAGACGTAGCGGATTGGGTGGTGCGGCTACGGCTACAGGCTGTCCCAGGCATCGCCAACGTCATCAACCAGGGTGGCCTCGAGAAACAATACAGGGTCAGCCTGGATCCTTACCTGATGGCCAAGTACGGGATCGACTTCGAACAGGTTCACCTCGCACTCGACGAAGGGAACGTCAACAGGGCCGGCGGCTTCATGGTCCGCCACTCCCGCGAGTCCCTGATTCGCGGCCTCGGACGGGTCGACGGTCTGGCCGACATAGAAGCCACGGTTCTCGAGACGCGCGCGGACGGTCTCCCGATCTTCGTCGGCGACGTCGCGGACGTCGAGATCGCCGGGCCCGTGCAACGCCGTGGTGCGGGCAGTTACAACGGCGCCGAAGCTGTCGTGGGCAAGATCTACAAGCAGCCGGGCACCAGCACGATCGAACTCTCCGAGCGGCTCGACCGCGTAGTAGAGGAGATCGACCGGACCCTTCCGCCAGGGATGAGGCTCGTCACCAGCTACCGTCAGGCGGACGTCATCGGTCGCTCCGTCGATACGATCGAGGATCTACTGCTCGAGGGCGCGATCATCGTCGTCGGCGTGATCATGCTTTTCCTGTTCAACCTCCGGAGTTCGTTGATCAGCCTCACGGCGATCCCGCTCTCGCTTCTGCTGAGTGTGATCGGGATCGCTCAGCTCGGCTTGACGTTGAACACGATGACGCTCGCGGGGCTGGCCATCGCCATCGGTATGGTGGTGGACGACGCGATTATCGATGTAGACAACATCTTCCGAAGACTCCGGCAGCACTTCGACGGCTCGGGGTCCGCACCGCCCGACGAGATCGTCCTGCAGGCCTCGAACGAGATGCGCAGCTCGATCGTCTACGCGACCCTGATTATCGTCCTGGTTTTCGTTCCTCTCCTTACGCTGAGTGGGTTGGAGGGCCGATTCTTCGGTCCGCTAGCGGTGTCGGTCGTGGTTGCCATGGTCGCGTCTCTCGTCGTGGCGCTCACCGTCGTCCCTGCGCTCTGCAGCCTGCTCCTCACAAAGGAGAAGTGGCTCGGCAGTCGCGAGAGTCCCGTCGCGATCTTCACGCGCCGGTTGTATCGGCCTGCCCTCGCGTTCGTGTTGCGGCACCGCTGGCTGGTCCTGACGGCGACCGGCCTACTCCTGGCCGCTTCCCTCTACAGCTTCCGCTTCCTGGGTACTGAATTCATGCCCGTACTGGATGAGGGCACGTTCACCGTGGTGTCCATCATGCCGCCGGGGACGTCGCTGGACGAGACCACACGGATCGAACGCCGCATGCAGCGTGCACTCCTCGATGTACCGGAAATCGTGAGCGTGGAGGGGCGAGCCGGGAGGGCCGAGCGAGACGAGGATGCGCAGGGCGTCTACTACAGCGAGATGATCGTCAACGTGAAGCCGAAAGAGGAGAGGACGCGCTCTCGCGAGGACTTGCTCGCCGTCCTGCGCGAGACCATGAGCGAGTTCCCCGGTGCGGCCGTGACCGTCGGGCAACCGATCCAGCACCGGTTGGACCACCTCCTGTCTGGCGTCAACGCACAGGTCGCGGTGAAGATCTTCGGAGAGGATCTGGATCAGCTCCGGAGCCTGGCACGTCAGGTCGCCAACGTGATGCAGGGAGTCGCGGGGGTGGCGGACCTACAGGTCGAACCCCAGGTGAACATTCCTCAGATTCGAGTCAAAGCCGACCGCACCGCGGCGGCCCGCCATGGGATGTCCGCGGGGGATGTGAGCCACGTCGTACAGGCGGCCTTCAACGGAGAGGTCGCAACCCAGGTGATCGACGGCCGACGACGCTACGACATGGTGCTCGTGCTGGATCAGAAATGGCGGGAGCAACTGGACGACATCCGGAACCTGCTGGTCAACACCCCGCGAGGCGGACTCGTGCCCCTGGCCTCCCTGGGTGACGTTCGTCGAGGCCTCGGACCGAACACGATCAACCGCGAATCGGTCTCCAGACGCATCGTGGTGCAGTCGAACGTCCAGGACCGGGATGTCGGCGGTTTCGTCAAGGAAGTGCGCCGACGCGTGGACGAAGAAATCTCCATGCCCGAAGGTTACTACATCACGTACGGCGGCCAGTTCGAGAGCCAGCAGCGCGCTTTTCGACAGCTGCTGATACAGAGCGCGTTCGTGATTTTCGGGATCTTCATCCTCCTCTACGCGTCGTCTGGCTCGGGCCGCGAGGCGTTCCTGATCATGCTTAATCTACCATTCGCCGTCGTGGGCGGCATCGCCGCGGTTCTGCTCTCGGGGGGCGTGTTGAGCGTGCCGTCCCTGGTGGGGTTCATCCTGCTCTTCGGGATCGCGGTGCGAAACGGGATCATCCTCGTCTCCCACATGAATGCGCTCCGCCGAACGGGGCTCGATGTTCGCGAGGCGATCTTCCACGCGGCCGACGAACGCGTGATTCCGGTACTCATGACGGCGCTCGCCTCCGCATTCGGCATGCTGCCGATCGCTATCAGCGGCGGTTCCGGTGCCGAGCTCTTGAGGCCACTCGCCATCGTGATTCTGGGAGGAATGGCGAGTTCGACGATTCTCACGCTCCTGGTGCTGCCGGTGCTGTACGACCTGGCGGAGCGTGGGCGAGGCGCGACGGAAGTGGCACCGGCGCTCTCCTCTTAGCCGCCGGGAACCCGGGCGGGTGTCGACGTAACAGGGGGTGGGACCTCGGGGCGACCAGGGCCCCGAAGTCCCACCCGACTCAATGTGGGATACCGAACGTCAACGTGGCCCACGTCGACTCGTAGTTGGCCTCGTCGTCGGTAATCTTCTTCATGCTGATGAACTTCACGTACCACTGGCCCGCCGCCCCCAGCGTGAACCGGGCGATCCCGTCTGCGTCGGCGCGCGTCGAGATCTCCTCGAACGCTCCGTCGGCGTTATGTCCCCCCGCGAGCACCACCTGATTCGCGACCGGAGAGCCATCCACGAGAACGCGGAACTCGATTTCCGAGCCGGCGTGAGTCTCGAAGGGATTCTGCAGCGGAACGATCTCGGCGGGATACCCGAGGACGGTCGAGAAGCTGTCGGTCGTTTCCTCACCGACCTGGAAGATCGCCTTGACATGCTTCGAGTAGCGTTCCGCCACGTCCTCGTCGAGTTCGTCATCGCGCGTGCGCGCCGCCAGGGCGTCGGGGATGCCCTCATGCTCCAGGTAGTCGTTGAAGGCCGCCGCCGGCAACTCCAGAACACGCTTCCGCAGCGACACACCGGCGACGTAGGTCCCGGCGTCACCCGCCGTCACTTCGAGCGACGTCGTGTTTCCTTCGGTGCTGAGCGACGACGCCTCGAGCCGGTCGTGGCTGCTCGAAGAGACCAGGCTGATGTCGACGATACGGTCGGCCGCGACCGTGCTCTCGCTCGTTGTGAAGGTCCCGTTGAGCAGGGTCAGCTTCACGGTCGCGCCGGGGGCGACCATGTAGCTTCCCAACTTCAGGAA
>JBGMQU010000005.1:45719-58869 GCA_048060725.1 Gemmatimonadota bacterium
TCTCGTTCTCGACATATGTGTCTCCGTTTCGTTTTTCGTCATCTTGTGGCGTACTGTCTCAGGCAGCGGGTTGTCGCCGCTGAAGACCGATTCCCAGCCCGCCCGCCGCGCCGATGATCAGACCGATGGCGGCCCACCCGATGCCGCCCAGGTTGCGCTCGATGTTGATCTCCTCCACGGTCGCCTGACGCTCCGCCATCTCGCCCATTTCCGCACCGCCCATGTCGGCCTGGGCTTCCGCATCCATATCCATAGCCATAGCGGCCGCGACCGTCAGGTCGAGGCGCGCAGACACGTCACCGTCGGCCGCGAGCGCCACGACCTGATACATGCCGGGGCGGACGTCACCGGGGATGGTGATGTCGAGCCTGAACTCGCCTTCGCCATCGGACTTCGCCTCGCCGAGGTCGTACTCATTGAGGGCGCCGAGGAGACGCAGCGTGTAGGTGCCATCTCCGCCGAACTCGGTACCGTGGAGCTTGATTGCCCCCCCTGCGTCCACGCTGGTGCGATCGCTCTCGAGTGTCGCCTCCGGGTGCGCTCCAGCGGGCGGGGCCGCAATCAGCAGCAGCGCCAGGGCTGCCCAGGGTGTGAGCCATGCCCGTGTCCGGCCGAGGGCCTTCATGCGCATCGTTCCTTCAACGTTCGCTTTCATGTCGTACGACTCCTTCCTGCTGAACGCCGGTCCATCGCGGAACCGGTCATTTACATGCCCATGTGTTGCTGTGTCGGGCCGAACGCCGCGAACAGCGCCAGGCCGACCACTACGACGGCCAGCGCGATTCCGATCCACTGCACGGCTCTGCGCCCGCCCTCCCCTCGATCCATGATCGGGACGATGGCGAGAAAGCCGAAGATCAACGCGGGGCCGATCACCATGCCCCATGCGCCGAGAAGATTCTCCAGGCCGTACACCCACAGGACCGGCCACATCGGCTTGGTCATCTCCACGCCCGCGACCGCCGGATACCCCAGTCCCTCCGGCGCGAACGCGGCCAGGAGCCCTACCACGACGAACGCGAGAAGGCTTATCGAGCCGAGTCGCATGGCGTGTACTCTGAACACGCTCGTCTCGGTACGGTCCGCATGAATCCCGAGCTGACGAATAAGAAAGAAATGCAGCGCCAACAGGGCCAGAAGAATCAACGGCAACAGACTGGTGTGCAAGGCGAAGATTCGCGAGAGGAGCGTTGTACTGAGTGTGAACCCCTCCGTGAAAAAGGCGCCGAGGGCACCAGTCAGGTTGCCGCCAGCCACGAAGTGCGCGAGAGCTTCAAACCCCTCTTGATCGTAGCGAAGCGCCGTGCCCGTCACGAGGAGGAGGAAGACCAGAGCCGCCATCGCCACGCCGGCCCACCACGTCATCTCCCGCGGCTTGCGGTACGAGCGGCGCATGAAGACATAGATGAGGTGCGCCGTGATGGTGATCACGACTGCGCCGGTCGACCAGAAGTGAAGGCTGCGGATCCAGTCGCCCAGGGGCGCGCGAGCGATCAAATACATCACGCTGTCGTGCGCTCCCACGGGCGTGGGGTTGTAGAACTGGCCCAGGTACACACCCGTGATGAGCAGCACGACGATGAAAAACGCCGTGAGTCCGCCGAGCATGTATGTCCAGTGATTCGCGGCCTTCGGGATCGTGTAGTCGAGCGACGATAGGGCCAGTCGCTCCTCGATCCAGCTTTCCCCTCCGTCGACCGCCGGGTCGGCGCCCGACTCGGACTGTCCGGTTTCGGCCATCAGATGTCTCCTTGCATCAAAACCAGATTCTGACACCCCCGACGAGCGAGAAATCGCTCGTCGACGCTCCTTCGACGCGGGCGAGGTTCGCCGTATCACCGACCCTCTGGACCCACGAGATTCCGATATACGGCGCGAACTCCCGCCGTATCTCGTAGCGCAATCTGCCCCCCAGTTCCAGGTCGTTGAGACCCGACCCGACGCCGAACTCGGGCACATCCTGAACCGCCACGTTGACCTCGAATCGCGGCTGAAAGATCATGCGTTGGCTCATCAAGAGATCGAAGGTCGAGCTGGCGCGGAGCGAGATGTCCCCATCCTGGCTCACGAACAGCGCGGCCTCGACGTCGAACCAGTACGGGGCAAGTCCTTCGACCCCCATCGCCAGCAGACCGCGCGTTCGGTCGACGTCGCCACCATACACTCCGTCAACTCTAACCCCTACCTGGAAGTCCCAGAAGGGCGCGATCAACCGGCTGAACAGTGCCTGGACTTCGGCATCACCCGCACCGGTGCCGGTGGGTTGATCACCTTCCGTCTTGAACCAGAGCTTGTTGTAGTCCCCCCCGACCCATCCCTGCACGTCCCAGCGGAAGAGGCCGGTGCCGCCGCTCCGGAACTCCAGTTGGTCGGCGAGCACGAACGTATACACCTTGGTATCGTTGACCTGGGCAGAGCCCTCCGACGCTGCGGCCATCAAGATCAAGCACGCACCGACGAACGCTCGACGAACGCTCACTCCTCTGCCGCCCGGTCGACGACTTCGACGACCCTGAACATCCCCGCGTCCATGTGATAGAGAATGTGGCAATGCATGGCCCACTTGCCCACGGCGTCGGCCGTCACCAGCGCGGAGAGTCGCTCGGCCGGCTTGACGTTGACGGTGTGCTTCCGCGGGCGGTCCATCCCCGCCCCGTTCTCCAACTCCATCCACATTCCGTGCAGGTGGATCGGGTGCTCCATCATGGTGTCGTTGACGAATGTGAGTCGCAGGCGCTCACCGTATTCGAACTCGATGGGTGTCCGGGCCTGAGAGAACTTCTTGCCGTCGAAGGACCACATGTAGCGTTCCATGTTGCCGGTCAGGTGTAACTCGATCTCGCGTCCCGGCTCCCTGTGGTCGTGGTTCGGCGTGGTACTGCGCAGGTCCGTATAGACCAGTACGCGATGCCCCGCGTCCTCGAGCCCTACGCCCGGCTCGTGAAGTCGGCTGCTGGACATCGTCGCGACGGAAGAGTTGCCGGCTCCGTGGCGGTCCGGCCCATGCGCGACGGGCTCGGGAGGCCAGCCGGCGGCCGGATCCTGCATTCCGGGCATGGGCATGTTCCCGTGCCCGGCCTGCTCCTCCGTCTCTTCGTCGGGCATATCCATCCCGGGCATGTCCATCTCCGACATGTCCATCCCCATGTCAGCCATCGACCGGATCGGCCGCACGCGACGCTCGGGAATCTCGGCCCGCATGTCCTCGCGCGGAGCCAGGGTGCCGCTGGCATACCCGCTGCGATCCATCGACTCGGCGAAGATCGTATAGGCCTGATCCTCCATCGGCTGTACGACAACGTCGTAGGTCTCGGCGATCGCGATCCGGAACTCGTCCACGGTCACGGGCTTGACGTCCTGGCCGTCCGCCTGGACGACCGTCATCTCGAGCCCCGGGATCCGGACATCGAAAAACGTCGCCGCGCCCGCGTTGATGAAGCGCAGCCGTACGCGCTCGCCGGGCGCGAACAACCCGGTCCAATTCGCGGACGGCGGCATCCCGTTGATCAGGTACGTGTAGGTGTGACCGGTCACATCGGCGATGTCCGTCGCATCCATGCGCATGCGGCCCCAGCGGAACCGGTCCGCGCGGTCGTCGGGCTTCGAGAAAAAGTCGCCGAGGGTCCGTCGCTGGAAATTGTAGTAGCCGCTCATCTTCTTGAGCTTGGCCATCACCTTGACCGGGTCCTCGAACGTCCAGTCCCCGAGTACGATCACGTACTCGCGGTCGTACTCGATCGACTCGGCCCCCGCGGGGTCGACGATCAGCGGCCCGTAGACACCTGTTTGCTCCTGGAATCCTGAATGGCTGTGGTACCAGTACGTACCCGTTTGCTTCAGGGGGAATTGGTATGTGAAGGTCTCCCCCGGGGGAATCCCCGCGAACGAGACTCCGGGTACGCCATCCATCCCCGGCGGGAGGAGGATTCCATGCCAGTGGATCGACGTATCGTCGGCCAGTTGGTTCGTCACGCGGAGGGTCGCCGTTTCACCCTCCCGAAAGCGGAGCAGCGGGCCCGGGACGGTGCCGTTGATCGCGGTCGCCCGCGCGAGGTCATCGCCAATGCGGATGGAAGCGTCGCCGATCGTCAGGTCGTACTCGCCGGCGCCCGCGGCCGAACGCGTCGCGCGCCAGGCGGGCATCGTGGCGTATGCGGGGAGGACTCTCCCGAGCCCGGCGATTACGCCAAGCGTCGCGGAGTGCTGCAGGAAGCTCCGTCGGGTGGTCATCCAGCCTCCGTCACGGTCACGAGAACCGGTAGCAACGCGACCGCGCCGACCCGGCGGGAATCTGACATCTGTCAGTCCCAAACCTGACAGGCTAGGCGACCCTCCGTTAAGCATGTCTTAAGCAGGCATTAAGATTCGCTCACGATAGGCCCCCTCCCCAGCACCGCGCGTCGAGCCATGCACGCTGAAGACGCATTCATGCGAGCCTCAGACCATCTTCATTCCAGACCATCCATTGTGCCGTACGCGTGAACCGGCAAAAGGGAGGGAAAAAATGGCAGAAATGGCGGCAGAACAGATGAACGATAACGATGACGGGTCGGCAGGTACTACGTGTCCGGCGTGCGGCCATGAGACAGACGTAGAACGAGAACCATACCCCGGCCTGGGAGATTTCGCGCTGACGGAACTCGAGACCATGGCTCGCAATCGGTGGCGGAAGCGCCTGGGGCCCGAGGCCTACGCGCGCGATCACCCGACCGAGTTCGTGCGCAGCGTGATCGTGTACGCGCTCAACCCCGAGAGCCCGGTTCGCGGTGAGATCCTCGAGTTTCGCCTCTGGAGCGTGGTCGCCGCCATGGAAGTGTGGGGCCTCAGCAGGGCCGGGATCCGCCACGATCTGACGCAGCTCGTCCTGGCGGTGAGGGATACCCTCGAGCCATCTCGCCTCCCTCCGGATACCGTAGACGTGTTCAGCCGGTCAATGGCCGACAAGCTGTCCGCAGTTCTGGGGTGGCCGGGAGCCGTCGACCATTCCGACCCGGCGCCTCTTGCCGTGGGCGGCGCTCCCATTCACACTTGGGAACCGGATGACGATGACAGCGAAAGGAATCATCGATGAGTGTGACTGACCCCGTTTGTGGGATGGCACTGGAGGAACAGGACGCGGTGGGGACTTCGGAGCACGAAGGGAAGGTCTATCACTTCTGCTCCGAGGATTGCAAGGAGGAGTTCGAGGAAAACCCCGCTGACTACACCGGTTGAGGGCCCGAGCGCGCCCGGCGCGCCCATTGAATATCTGAGCATCCGCTGATCCGCCTCCGCGCCGGCTGCGCGTGTCCGCGGTAGCAGGGCTCCTTGTCCTGCTCGGAGGGGTGTTCGCTGCCCTGCTCATCCTGCGGTGGGTCGGCGTGGCCCTGCACCCGGTCGAGATCCCGGAACCCCAACGACTTCCGTTTCTCGGAGGGCACCCACCATCCACTCACGCGTGGGGCCGGTATCACATCCGGTACTACTCCATGGCTCTCCTCTTCCTGGCGTTCGACATGGAGATGGTCTTCATGTACCCGTGGGCCGTGGTGTTCGTGCGGGAAGGTGTCATCGCTCTGGTCGAGATGGGCATGTTCATCGCGATTCTCCTCCTCGGCATCCTGTACACGTGGCGCGAACGGGCCCTGGAGTGGGCGTGAGCGAAGGACAGGCGGAGACCCGCGGTCGGGCGCCCCGTACCCTGCGGAGGTGGGCCGCGGGCGCCCGCGCGCCGGTTTTCGCGATCGCCGGGGCTGGAGGGCGCGAGACGGTGCGCCGGCTGAAGCTTTGTCCCGACATCGAACTCGTGAGTTCTCCACGCTCGGCGAGCATTCTGCTTGTCGCCGGCTCTTTGCCGATCTCCCTCGTGCGGTCGGCCATCCGGATCCACGACCAGATGCCCCACCCACGCGCCACCGCTTTTTACGTCCCCGGGCGGTGGGAGGCGCTCTCGTCACGATTCCAGGAGCGGTTCTTTCCGTTCGCAACCGTGACGGCAGATGGGGATTCGGCTGAGGACTCGGTGCGCTTTCTCTACCGCGACCTTCTCGCGGGAGACAGGACTTCCGATCCGGGGATCCAACCGGACAGGCCACCACTGCCATGGCGTGGACGGGGCCCGTACGGACACGGAGGGAAGGGGATGACGGGCGGAGCCCCCTACGGTCGCCCGATGCCGCAGCGCGGGTCCGACCCCGACGGCCTGGATCTCGACCGCTTGCTGATGCGAGTAGGCCCGTTTTTCCCCCCCCTTCCTTCCGGGCTTACGCTCGATCTCGAGTTTCAGGGCGACGTCATCCGACACGTCGAGATCGGCCGAAATCCGTTCCGTGGGATGATCTCGGAAGCGGTGGCCGATCCGTTTCTGGCCGCGCTTCACGCCCCGGTACCCATCGTCGAGATCGAGCTCGCCCGGGCCCGAAGTCATCTGCTGTGGCTGTCCGATGCGCTGCACATGGTGGGGTTGAAGGCGCTGGGCGTGCGGACGCTGGCGCACGCGGAGACGTTGCGCTCCGCGACAACCCCACCGTCGGGCGACGTGATCCGGCGGATGCTGCGCAGGCTCGCGCGGTCGCGATCGGTCGCCTGGGCCACCCGAGGCGTCGGTCAGTTCGCCCCTCCAGGACTCTCCGGGCCCGTGTCGCGCGCGGCGGGGGCGGAGGAGGACGCTCGCTGCGACGACCCGACATACGCCGCCCTGGGCTTTCGGCCGGTCACGCACAGCGAAGGTGACGCGTGGGCTCGATGGCGCCAGCGGATCGCCGAATGTCAACAATCCCTCGATCTCGCGGCGATGGCGGGGGATCGGCGGACGCGTCCAAACGGCGCTGTCGAGGCGCCCCGCGGAACCCTCAGGGCCGATGGCGTTTTCGGTGGGTTGGGAACGGAGGAGCTACCGGATTTGCTCGACGGACTCGAATGGGGAGATGCGGTCACCACGATCGTAAGCCTCGATCTGGATCTGGATCTCGAGGCACGGTATCGGTCGTGATCGCTCCCCTCTCCAACGCACTGATCCTGATGGCCACCCTCGTGGCGGGCGTGTATCTCGTGGCCGTGACGGATCGGCTCGTGGCCGAACGGGTGGCCGGACGGCGGATTGCGCTCGGACCCGTCCTGTCCGCGCCGCTGAGACGGGCAGCCTTCCTCGTCGTCCAGCAAGTCAGCCGGACCGAGCGACCCGACGCCGAAGCCTGGGCCCTGGCCCCGGCGCTTCTCGGAGGGGTGGCGGCGCTCGGACTCGCCTCGATCCCGCTCGCGCCGGGCCTGGCTGTGGCCGACGTTCCCGAGGGCATCGTCCTTTTCGGCGCGGCCATGGCTCTCGTGATGGTCGCGGTTTTCCTGCACGGCTGGTCTGCCAACTCGATGTTCCCCCTGATCGGCGGGTATCGGTTCGTGGCTGTGGCGCTCTCCTACGAGATGCCCCTGGCGCTGGTGTTGATCGCCGCGGCCTTGCCCGCGGAATCTCTCTCCGTCGGTGAGATCGTCAGATCGCAGACGACCGTGTGGAACGTCATCCGCCAACCCCTCGGTCTGCCCATCTATCTGGTGGCGGCCTCGGGTCTCGCTTTCTGGGGACCACTCCGACTGCCTGATGCGACCGATCTGAGCGGCGGCACGCGGGCGGAAGTGTCCGGGGCTGCCCTCCTGGTATGGGAGATCGGACGGGCGATGGTTCTCGTGGCCGCGGCGGCAATGGGGGCGGCGGTCTTTCTCGGTGGATGGCTGGGTCCCTGGATCCCGGGACCGGTCTGGATGGGATTGAAGACCGTGGCGCTGCTGGGCCTCATCATCTGGACAGGACACCGGGTTGCCCAATTCCGGATCGAGCGCTTCGTCGTGGTCGCCTGGGCGGTTCTCATTCCGCTCGCCCTGATCGACGTCTTCGCGTCAGGCTGGTTCGCGCTTGCCGGCCGCTGAGGTCGGGGTGGTCGCGTGAATCCCGGGACGACCGAGGCAACGCTTGTCGTCGACGTCCTGTTCTGGCTCCTCGCCCTCGGCAGCGTGCTCTCCGGGTGGCGGGTGTTCCGAGCCGATTCGATGGTGCGGGCCGCCTACTGGTTGCTCGCCTCCTTCTGCTCGGTGGGTGGGATTCTTCTGTTGCTGCAGGCCAGGTTCTTGGGACTCGTCTTGATCCTGATGATGGCCGGGGAGATGACGATCATGGCGGCGTTCATGGTGATGTTCATGATGAACCCCGCAGGTCTCAACCCCATGAACATGGTCCACCAGCACCGAACATCCATTGCCGCCGGCGTCGCAGCGTTCGCGGGACTCGGACTCGTCGGCTTGCTGGGGCAATTTCCGGAGCGCCCCCTGCAGGACCCGCTGACTGTCACGGCCGAACTGGGTAGCGAGCTGCTCGGCAACTCGATGCTTGTGTTCGAGACGGCCGGCGTGGCACTCCTGGCAACGATGATCGGCTCCATCGCCCTGGCGAGTCGCCGCGGCAGGTTCGGAGTAGCGGACGAGGGGTCCGAGGCCCCGAGCCTCGATCCGGATGGGGAGGAGGGCGCATGACGCTGGAGGCTCTCCTCATAGTGGCTGCCGCCCTCTTCGGAATCGGCCTGTACGGCGCGCTGAGCCAACAGTCCTTCGTGATGATCATGATGGGGCTGGAGTTGCTGGTGAACGGGGCCATCCTGGCCGGCGTCTCGCTCTGGTACTTCAGCGGCGGAGGCAGCCCGAAGGGTCAGTTGTTGGTGATCGTGGCCATGACCGTGATGGCGGTCGAAGCCGCGATGGGCTTCGCTCTCGTGATCAACATCTATCGGATCAGGAAGGCTGACATCACCGAGAAGATCAAGGCGCTTCGGGGATGACGGTCTCGCTTGAAGGGCGCGCATTCTGATGCTCGTCGGGTCGCTCATCCTCGTTCCCGTCCTGGCGGCGGGCCTGATCCTGCTCTTCGCGTCACGTCACCCGGGAGATCGGCGGATCTCGGGGGGGCTCGCCGTGGGCGCGGCCATCTCGACGTTGGCTCTCGCGGTCGCCGCTCTGCTGGGTCAGGCCCACGCGTCCTGGGCGTGGAACGATCGACTCGGCATCGAGATGGCGGTGCGTGGGTTCGGCGGTGTGATGATCATCCTGGTTCCGCTCATCTCCGCCTGCGTCCTGGCGTACGCCGCATCGGAGGAAGATTCGGCTACCCTCCCCCGCTTGCTCGCACTCCTGTTGCTGTTTATCGGGGCCATGGAGATGCTGGTCCTTGCGGGCGATCTCCTGACGTTGCTTGTCGGGTTCGAGCTCGTGGGCATCTTGAGCTGGACCCTGATCGGGTTCTCCTGGAGGGATCCCGAAAACGGCGCCGCCGCCAACCATGCGTTCCTCGCCACGAGGCTGGGAGACCTCGGGTTGTTCGTGGCGGCCGGAGTGACCTTCGGTGTAGCGGGGTCGGTTTCGTTCGAGGCTGTCTCCTCACTGTCGGGGAACGCGCTCGACGTGGCCGCGGCCGGCGTGCTGGTCGCCGCCGTGGCCAAGTCGGCCCAGCTTCCGTTCTCCGCCTGGCTCTTCTCGGCGATGCGGGGACCGACTCCCGTTTCCGCGCTGCTGCATTCCGCCACCATGGTGGCGGCCGGCGCCTACGTCCTGATCCGGCTGGCCCCGGCTTTCGAGCCCACGGGCTGGTTCCTGCCCGCGGTGGCGGGTGTCGGTCTCGCGACGGCCCTGGCCGGCGGAATCGTCGCTTGCTTCCAGTCACGGATCAAAGACGCGCTCGCGGCGTCGACTTCCGCGCAGTACGGATTGATGTTCATCGCGATCGGTGCGGGCTCGACCGTGGCCGCAAGCACCCACTTGGTCGTGCATGCCGCATTCAAGGCACTTCTCTTTCTCGGCGCTGGAGCGGCCATCCACGCGGCCGGGACCGCGGAGCTCGGGCGCATGCGGCTCGGCTCTCGAGCGAGGCTGACCGGCCTGCTGTTCGGAGTCGGGGCGCTCGCGCTGGCCGCGGTGCCACCGCTCGGCGGAGCCTTCTCCAAGGAGGCGGTGCTCGCCGTCGCCGGCAGCCGTTCGGTGTGGCTCGGGATTGGCGTCGTGGCGGCCGGCTTCCTGACCGCGTTCTACGCGGCTCGCCTCCAGCTGCTCGCGTTCGGCAGGGGCGACGGTCCGATCTGGCGACTGAACGGGGCCCCGAAGCTTGGCCTCGGCTTCCTGGCCTTTCTGTCGCTACTCCTTGGCGGACTGTGGCTGCCGGGCGGCGAAGATCTCGTCGAACGAGTGCTTGGCGGGCCATTGGCAAACGGACCCGAGTGGGTGCTGGGCGCCTCGTTGACGAGCCTCGCGGTCGCCTTTGCGATCGCCGGGGTGATGAGCTGGAGGGGGGGGCTCGTTTCGCTGGGAGTGGGGACATGGGCCCGTGATTCGGCCGCCACATGGCTCGGACTTCTGCCCCTGACGCGGGAGGGTGTCGGGGTGCTGGTCCTCGGGATTGCGCGATGGCTCGCCGTGATCGACGATCGCGTGGTAGACGCCGGGATTCGGGCTGCGGCCCACGTCGGATCCTGGTTCTCCCGGATCTTCGCTTCCGTGTTGGAGCGCGGCGCCGACGCGGTGGTCCAGGGCATCGCCGACGGGACCGTCCGACTGGCGATGGGGACAGGCGTGGTCGACGATAGCGTGCTGGACGGGGCGGTCGAAGGGGTGGCGAGCGGAGTCGGGGTGGGTGGGCGGCAGAGCCGCCGAATCCAGACGGGGCTTCTCCACCATTACTATCTTATCGTTTCGGCCGGGTTCGCGGCCGCCGTTTTTCTCCTCTTCTGGTTGAGGTGAACATGCGATGGAAACAGGCCGGGTCGCGCCGATGCTGACCGCCGCGATCTTCCTCCCCCTTGCGGGAGCCGTGCTCCTCGGAGCCCGTCGTGACCTCGAAGCCCGGACGGCTCGCCTGTTCGCGATCGCGGTCGCCGTGGTACCGGTGGCCCTCATGGCCGTTGCCTGGGCGCGGTTCCAGCCGGGGCCGGACTTTCAACTCATCGAGGCGGTCCCCTGGATTCCGACGCTCGGTGTCGCCTATCGGGTGGGCGTGGACGGGCTCTCCCTTCCGCTCGCCGCCCTGACGGCGCTTCTCTTCCTCGGCTCCATCGCGTACCCGGTCGATCGGAAGGGCCGCGCGGCGGAGTACTACGCGGTCTTCCTGTTTCTCGAATTTGCCTCTCTCGGAGTCTTTCTCGCCCTCGACCTCTTCCTCTTCTACGTGTTCTGGGACTTGAGTCTCGTCGGCATGTACTTCCTCATCGGCGTATGGGGACACGGTGAAAGGGCGAGACGGGCGGCGCTCAAGTTCTTCCTCTACACGCTCGCGGGCTCGTTGGTCATGCTGCTGGCCATCCTGGGGCTTTACCTGTCGACCGAGCCGCGGACGTTCGACATGGCCGAGATTATCCGCCAGCGTCCGCTCGCCGGAGCGGGACTACAGGCTTCACTCGTGTTTCTCGGCTTCGCGATCGGGTTCGGGATCAAGACGCCGCTCGTTCCCGTGCATACCTGGCTGCCTCCCGCGCACGTGGATGCACCCGCGCCCGCCTCCACGATTCTGGCCGGTGTGCTGCTCAAGATGGGCACCTACGGCTTCGTGCGGATCTCGCTTTCCATGATGCCAGAGTCGTTTCGCCGGTACGCGCTGCCCCTCGCCATCCTCGCCGTCATCAGCATCGTATACGGGGCCCTCGTGGCCCTGGCTCAGCCGAACCTGAAGCGGCGAATCGCATACTCGAGCGTCAACCATATGGGGTATGCGATTCTCGGTATCGCGGCGGCGGCGGCGGTCGCGGTGGGGGCGGAGGCAGCTCGCGCCCTGGCTCTCACCGGCGCGATCGTGGAGATGATCGCTCACGGGTTCATCACGGGAGCCCTCTTCCTGATCACCGGATCCATCTGGGAGCGGGCCAACACCTACGAGCTCGACGAGTTCGGCGGCCTCGGGACCCGTGCCCCCGCGCTGGCCGGTGCGATGGGCCTGGCCGCGTTCGCCAGCCTGGGGCTCCCCGGCCTGGCCGGCTTCGTAGCGGAGTTCCAGATTTTCGTCGGTACGTTTTCCGTCTA
This sequence comes from Gemmatimonadota bacterium, assembly GCA_048060725.1. Classification (GTDB taxonomy): domain Bacteria; phylum Gemmatimonadota; class Gemmatimonadetes; order Palauibacterales; family Palauibacteraceae; genus Palauibacter. The sequence continues at coordinate 57,741 of JBGMQU010000005.1, forward strand.
TCCGCTGTTGGCTGGAATCGGGCTGATCGGGATCTTGATCACCGCCGCGCTGTTCCTGTTGATGCTCCAGCGAATATTCTTCGGCGAGTTGCCCGATCGGTGGTCTGAATGGCCACGCCTCCGTCCTGCCGAGACCTGGCCTCTCGCCCTGCTCCTGGTGTTTGTCGTGGCGATCGGCGTTGTGCCCGCACCGCTGCTGGCCGTGATCCAGCCGACCGTGGATGCCATGATCCAGCTACTGGCCGCTCCGTAGGCGCACCGTGCCCGTTCTCGATGTCGTTCCGGAGCTGGTTCTCCTCATCGGCGGCGTGGTCGTGCTGCTGTACGCGCTCTTCGCGCCACGACGGTGGCAGGGAGGGGCCGCGGTGCTGGCGCTCATCGTCCTCTTTGCCACCGCCGCCGTCACCGTGCCCACGATCGGCGACCCTCAGTTCCTGACCTTCTTCTCGACCTACGCGGTCGACGACTCTGCCATCTGGGCCAAACTGATGATCCTCGGCGTCACGGCGGTGATCGTGCTGCTGTGTGTGGACTGGTTCCGGGAGGATCAACGGCACGGAGAGCTGTACGCGTTGGTTCTGTTCTCGGCACTCGGTGCGGTGATGCTTGCCGGTGCGGCCGACTTGATGGAGATCATTCTGGGGGCTTTGCTCGCCTCCACGGCCGGATACGCTCTGGCGGGGTTCCACCGCCGGTCGCGACACGCCGCCGAGGCGGCCATCAAGTACTACCTGCTCGGCGGCCTCGCGAACGGAGGCATGCTGTACGGAGCGGTACTCCTGTTCGGGCTGGCCGGGAGCACGACCCTCTCCGCCCTCGCCATCTCCACCCCGACGGCGGACGCGCTTCCGCTGGCGGCGGGTGTGGCCCTCGTTCTTGTGGGCCTGACCTTCAAGATCGGGGCGGTGCCGGCCCACGCCTGGATGCCCGATGTGGCCGACGGGTCGCCCGCCCCGGCGGCAGCGTTCCTGCTCGCGGTCCCCAAGATCGGCGCGTTCATCGCTATCGCCCGGCTGATGGCGGTGATGCCGGATGCCGCGATCGGCTGGCGCCCTCTGGTCGCGGTGCTCGCGGCCGCGACGATGACGCTCGGAAATCTCGCGTGTCTGTGGCAGGACGATATCCGCCG
>JBGMQU010000006.1:0-54115 GCA_048060725.1 Gemmatimonadota bacterium
TCTCGCCGGACGTCTCGTGGTCACGGCCGGGTTGGGCGGCATGGGTGGAGCCCAGCCGCTGGCCGCCACGATGAACGGCGGAACCTGCCTTGCTGTCGAGGTGCGGGAGGAGCGCATCCGCAAACGTCTCGAGACCGGGTACTGCGACCGCATGGCCACCGATCTTGACGAGGCGCTCGCGCTTCTGGATGCGGCGAAGGCCCGGGGGGAAGCGCTGTCCGTCGGGCTCCTCGGAAACATCGCGGAAGTACTTCCCGAAATGGTCGGCCGGGGGATCACCCCTGACGTCCTTACCGATCAGACGGCGGCGCACGATCTGAGGGTCGGCTACATCCCGGTCGGGCTCACCGTCGAAGAAGCGGAAGAGATGAGCCGGTCGGACCCGGAAGCCTACGAAGATCGGGTGCTCGACTCGATGGTCGTCCACGTGGACGCGATGCTGGCCATGAAGAAGGCCGGAGCGATCACGTTCGACTACGGAAACAATCTCCGCGGGCACGTCGCGGATCGTCGGGGCATGCACCAGGCGTTCGACATTCCGGGGTTCGTGCCGGAGTACATCCGGCCCCTCTTCTGTCGGGGCGCGGGACCCTTTCGGTGGGTCGCCCTGTCGGGCAATCCGGCAGACATCGCGGCGACCGATGACGCCGTGCTCGAGCAGTTTCCGGACAATGAGCCCCTCGTGCGCTGGATCGGGAAGGCGCGGGAGAAAGTGCACTTCCAGGGACTGCCCGCTCGCATCTGCTGGCTCGAGTATGGAGAGCGCGCGGAGATGGGAGAGCGGTTCAACTGGCTCGTCAAGACGGGCCGGGTGGACGCGCCGATCGTGATCGGGCGCGACCATCTCGACACGGGATCCGTCGCCTCGCCGAATCGCGAGACAGAAGCCATGAAGGACGGCTCCGACGCGATCGCGGACTGGCCGCTTCTCAACGCGATGTTGAACACGGCCGCCGGTGCGAGTTGGGTGTCGCTCCACCATGGCGGCGGCGTCGGGATCGGGTATTCGATTCACGCGGGGATGGTCTGCGTAGCCGATGGCACGGAGGTGGCATCTCGCAGGCTGGAGCGCGTCCTCACCTGCGACCCGGGAACGGGCGTCATGAGGCACGCCGACGCCGGCTATGAGGAGGCCGTGACGACGGCCCGTGAGCGCGGCGTCGACCTTCCTATGGTCGACTAGCCGGGGCGAGTCGCAACGTGCCCATCCTTCGCGGTATCTCGTCTCTCGTCACGTGCGCCGCGTCCGCGGGACAGGGAGACGTGAGCGACGTCAGCGACGGCGCGCTCGTGTGGCGCGGCGACGAGATTCTCTGGGCCGGCCCCGCCTCCCGGGTGCCTGGCGCCCACGGCGGCGAAGACGTGTTCGATGCTGGCGGCCGGCTCGTCATCCCCGGTCTCATCGATTGTCACACGCATCTGGCGTTCGGCGGCTGGCGCTCGGCGGAGTTCGCCGACCGCATACGCGGGAGATCGTATCTCGAAATCGCGGCGGCGGGCGGCGGGATCGCCTCGACGGTTCGCGCGACCCGACGCATGGACGACGGTGCGCTTCGCGCGCGGGCACGCGACTTCGCTGACGAAATGCTCGCCGCGGGCGTGTGCACCGTCGAGTGCAAGAGCGGGTATGGACTTCGGCTCGACACCGAACTCGCGCTCCTGCGAGCCTATCGTGCGCTCGCCGACGAGGGGCCGCAGCGGATCGTCTCGACCTTCCTGGGGGCACACGTGGTGCCGCCGGAGTACCGGGATGACCGGGAGGCGTACGTCACCCTGGTAGTGGAGGAGATGATTCCGGCCGTCGCCGGCGAAGGTCTGGCCGAGTTCTGCGACGTGTTTGTCGAGGAAGGCGCCTTCAGCGCGGATGAGGCCCGCCGCGTACTCGGAGCCGCGGCGGACCACGGGATGAGGGCAAAACTCCACGTCGACCAGCTCGAAGGAGGCGGGGGCGCCGAGCTCGCAGCCGAACTCGGCGCCGTCTCGGCCGACCACCTCGAATTCGCGTCACCGGCGGGCATCGCTGCGATGGCCGAGGCAGGGGTCGTGGGGGTCACCCTGCCGATCGCCACGCTCGTGCTGAATCAGGATCCGCCGCCGGCCCGCGAGATGATCGATGCCGGCGTCGCGGTCGCGGTCGCAACGGACTTCAACCCCGGCACGGCGCCGTCGCACGACCTTCGTCTGGCGCTGATGCTGGCCTGCAATCGCCAACGTATGACGCCGGCCGAGGCCCTCAAGGGAGCGACGCGGTATGCGGCCCGAGCGATCGGGCGCGAGTCGGACCTGGGTTCGCTGGAGCCGGGGAAAGCCGCCGATTTCGTGGTGCTGGACTCACCGGACCTGGATCACTGGATGTACCACTATCGGCCAGAGCCGTCCGTCGCGACCGTGGTGGGCGGAACTGTTTGCGCGGGAGAGCTGACAGCCGCCGACGGATGAGTTTCCGGGTGAAGGCACCGCGACGCCGCGCACGAGAGCCGAGTCGGTGGGCCCTCGAGCGGGATGCGGAAACGGTCCCACCCTCCGTCCTCCCGCCGAGACAGGTGCAGCATCTCGGTCGCCGCGTCCTCCAGGTCCGTCGCGATCAGTTTGCCCTCGTACCGCTCCTGGATGGTCTCGACCGGCGTGTGCCCGATCACGTGCACCTTCGTATCGAAGTGCTCCAGCACGGCGTCGAGGTGTGCCCCGAGCGTGTCGCTGAGCACCAGGTCCCGATACCAGAGAACGCTCTCGCTGGCAAAAAAGAATTCGTAACGCCGCACGATCCCGGCCGAATCGATGGCCGCGACCTCTTCCCCGGACTCGGCAAGTTCCGCCAATCGTTCGGCGTATGAGTCGAGGTACTCCTGGTCGTTCCAGTGGACGAACAGCTCCTCGTCGATAAACGTGCGCAGGGTGTCCTGATACTGTTCGATGGTGTAGTCGAGGTAGTCGGGGCTCACGCCCCCGTGAGCCAGCAAGAGATCGCCCATCCGGACCAGAGCCGGCTTGCGGGCCAGCCACCGTCCGAGAATCGACTCGCGTGGGTCAAACATCTCTCCGTAGGCGACGCCGTGGGCCTGGGCGAGAATTGTCTCCTTCCCGCCTACGTATTCGAGGTCGCCCGACATGACCATGGCCTCGTGGTTCCCGAGCACTACGTGGACCGACCCGCCCGCCTCCGCGGCTTCGCGTTCCAGCCGGTAGAGGAACCAGAGCACCCGCGTCACGTCGTTGCCCCGATCGAAGATGTCTCCCAGGAACACGAGGTGGGTGTCGCCGCCACTCCAGCCCGCATCCTCGTCGATGAGTTCCGCCTTGCGGAGGAGGCGCACGACCCGATCGTACTCCCCGTGAACGTCGCCGAATATGTATACCGACTCGACCCCTTCGATTTCGATCCGAGATTCGGCCTCGGGCTCACGGAAGACTCTGGTGCGGTGAAGCTCCGCGCCGGCAGATCCGTACTCGAGCACCACCTCACCCGCGGTCGACTCGATCAGGGCCTGGTGGGCCTGGCCCGGCGGGGTCTCCACGGTCTGGATCTTCTCGCCATGGACGAACGCTCGAGCCACCCCGGCGCCCATCTCGGTCGTGATCCAGCGGACTTCGAGCCCCTCCTCGACGACCCGGACGTAGAGCCCGTACTCTCCGTCGAAGCGGAGCGCGTCCTGGGCCCAAACCGGGGAAGCGCCAGCGACGCAGGTTGTCGCCGCGACCGCCAGGATCGCGTTGCGAAACGGGTGCGAGCGCCTCGCTCTCGCGACGCCCCCTGCGCGCGACCTACCGTACTTCTTCGACATTCTTCTAGAAGACCGAGTAGCGACCGCCGTCGATCCAGCCGAGCAGCCGTTCGAGTCGCCGGTACACCTGACGAACTTCCGACTCCGTCAGCCCCAGCTGGACGCGGGTGTCGTCGTGCCGGACGCCCCGACCCGGGTCGAGGTTCTCCGAGGGTGCCACCGGGACGAAGTTTCCACCCTGGAGCTCGAACTCGGCCACCACGCCGAGTGTCGCCTGGAGATCGTCCGCCGTGACGCCACGAAGCCGCTCGATCGACCCTGCCGCGAATCGGTCCACCTGGATGTCGCGCCAGTAGAATCCTCGATCGCTCTCTTCGTTGGAGAACGCGACTCCGTTGTCGACCGTGAAAATCCTCGGGTTATCGGCGACGGTCGATCGAAGAAAGTTCCCCTGGTTCGAGTCGTTGTGGCGGATCAGATACGTCACGAGGTTGAAATTCCCCAGGTGCGTGGCGTACAGGTCGTCTTTCTTCAAGTCCTTGTCGTCGAGCTTTTCGGCCACTTCGACGTTCCACAACCAGTACTGAAGAAGGACGAGCGTCATCCCCCATTCGTTGAACGTCTGTTCGGCCTCGGGCTTGTACTCGACCGGGACGAGATTGAGGACGTCCTGCACCTGGTTTGTCGGGAAGGCGCGGGCGACGGTTGGTGGCACGGCATAGTTGGAAGGATCGAGGAACAACCTCTGGATCGCGTACGCGGCGAGTTCGTACCGCGGACGGTTGTTGAACTCGTCCGCGCCTTTCGCTGCCGGAGCGTACTTCATCTGCAACATCGCGTTTCCCGCGCTCGCCGTGACCTGGTACGTCCGCTCGGAGGGAAGACCTCGCGCCGTAACCGCGGAGATCACCTGGAGTTCTCCCGTTGCCAGGAGTTGCTCGATCTCCTCGACGGGAAGCGCGACGTTCGCGTCCTGCGCTGAAGACGTCAACGGAACCGCGAGGGTCACGCCGAGGGCCAGGGCCAATCTACGAAGATGCATCCGATCCTCCTTGTGCTCGTGCGCCTGCCGCGAGTGTCAACGGGAGACGGAGCCGGAACGTCGTCCCGACCCCCACGGTACTTTCAGCGGAAATCTCGCCACCATGATGATCGACGATCTGCCTCGAGATCGCGAGACCGAGACCCATTCCGACGCGACGTTCCTTCGTCGTAAAGCCGGGATCGAAGATCTTCTCGAGGCTTTCGGGGGAGATCCCGCGGCCGGTGTCCTCGATCTCGACCATGACCCCGTCGGATTCCGCACGGGTTCGAACCGTCAGGGTGCCGTCGTCATCCATCGCCTGGACCGCATTGTGTATGAGGTTCATGAACACCTGATTGAGTCGGTTCGGATAACACTCGATCCGCGGGATTTCCTGAAAATCGCGCTCCACCCGCAACCCTTCGAGCTTTCCCGCGAGGACGGCGAGGGTCCCGTCGAGCCCCTCGCGCAGATCGAAGCGGTCGACTTCGGCGCGATCGGGCCGCCCGAACGTAGCCAGGCTCTGCACCACGGTGGACAACCGTTCGACCGCGATGCCGTTGGTCCGCAACACCCCGTCCATGGCCCGCACGATCTTGCGAACATCCTTCAACTCGTCGGGTGTCACCACTTCATCCTCGAGGATGCCCTGGAGTTTGAGCAAGGCGCGCTCGATCACATCGTGATTGCTCTTGATGGCCCCGAGCGGGGTGTTGAGCTCGTGCGCGACCCCGGCCACCAGTGTACCCAGTGTAGCCAGGTGGGCCTGGTTGATGAACTCCTGGCGGTCCTCGTGGCCCGAGGTGGCCGTGGGAGCATCGTCGCTCACAGAAAGGCCTGGGCGAGGCGTTCTCGAAACCCCGACAGTTCGGAATTGGCTGCCTCCAACTCCGCGATCTGCAGTTGCAGATCGATCAGCAACCGCGCCCGCTCGACTCCGTTGCGCACGATGATCATGAAGGCGTCGTTGTCCCACGGTTTTTCGAGGTACTGGTACAGCCCCGCCTCGTTGATCGCGCGGATCGCGTTCTTCTTGTCCGCGTAACCGGTCAGGAGGATTCGAGTCGCCTCGGGTCGAACATCCCGGGCCTGCGTGAGAAACGTCACGCCGTCCATCCCCGGCATCATGAAATCGGCGACGATGGCGTGGACCGTCCGTTCGCGAAGCGCCTCCAGCGCCTCCTCCGGCACCGTGAATGGCAGTACGGTGTACTCCATCTCGAACTCGAGGAAACTCTGGATGGCGCCGACGATGATCTCCTCGTCGTCCACCACCATCACCGTCGTATCTGTCGTTTCGCTCATCGGGTACGCCTATCCAACTCGTTGTGGTGTCAGCTCGCCGCGGCCGTGGCCAGCGACCGCAGCCGCTTCGCCAAACCGTGCAGAAGGTCCATGCCGAGCTCCGGATAGTCCACGACCAGATCGTGGAAGTCGGATCGACCGATCCTGAGAAAGCGGCACTCCGTCCGCGTCCGCGCCTCCAGCATACTGGTTTCGCGATCGATCAAGGCCCAGGTGCCAAACGCTGCTCCTTCGGTTATCGAGATCTCGCGGTCCGCCACGCCCGCGACGGACACCTCTCCCGAGATCACGACGTACATCGCGTCCGCCGGTTCATCCCTGCTGAGCAGTGTCTGGTCCGCCGGGGCATCCAGTTCGTGTGCGATGGAAGCCAGCAGGGCGAGTTGTTGACTCCGTACCCCCTGAAGAAGGTCGACGTTCTGCAGGAGAAAGACTTTTTCGATCAGATCCATGTCATGCCCCTCGGCGGCGGTTGCTGCATGCGTGTCGGGATCGAGTCGGTTTTGTATGCGGCGAACGGTCCTCTGCAGGCCGGGGTCGCCGGGTCGGAAGTCACGCAAGTCACGTGTCGCGCCCTCGGGGTCGGTCTCGTAGCCCGTCCAGATCGCCAGTCGGGCGATCAACGCATCCTCGTCGTCCCAGAGCGCCCGTACCACCTCTCTCGATTCGCCCGATGTTTCGGCGGTGATCGGCATGAGGGCGGGTTCGACACGCGAGAACAGGGCGTGGCCAACGGTGCTCTCCAGCCATTCCAGCCCGTTGGCCCGCGGTCGGTCTTCCCCGCTCTCGATGGCCAGGTGGCTCCGGACCATCCCCGATTGCGGGTAGAGGAGGCCGAGCCAGTGGAAGACGGCCTGGCGACGCTCCGACGTGGCTTCACGAAGCGCCCGGACGGTCAGGGTCGACACGGCGGTCTCGTCGAATGTGGAGATCACGGATTCCGCGCGGGCATAGCGCGCGACGGCGTCTACCTCGCGCTCGACGGCCAACAACACCGGATCTCTCGGGAAGTCGAGGCTGTCGGACGCCCGCAATTTGGCGAGAGCAGCCAGGGCCCGGTTGTCGATAATCTGCTCGGTTTCCGGAAGCATATATGAGTGAATCAGAGCCTCCACCGTGGCCTTCGTCGGGATTTCGCCGAGCACGCGAGGAATCCCGCGCCGTACCGCCGGATCCGTTGTCGGATCGCTCAGGGCCGCGACCAGTGGCGGAAGGGCTGAGTCGCCCCGGGCTGCCAGAGCTTCGCGGGCCGCAGCTCCCGTTCGCGAAGATCCGAGACACGCGATGACCGCCTCGATGAGAGCGGGGCTGCCGATGCGTGTGGCGCTGGTGACGGCAGCGGCAGCCACGCCGTCGTCAGGGTCCTCCAGAAGACGGTGAACAAGATCTTCTACGCCCTGCTCGCCGGGCACGAGTCCCGCGGCGATCGCCAGCTCCAGTCGGACGTCCGTTTCGCCGGTTTCGGCTTCGCGCACACGCCGAGCGAAGAACGGTCGAACGATCCGCGTGGCATCAGTCGGGTCCGTCGAGTCCGCCAGGACCGCGAGAGCGGCGGAGCGGATTCCTGCCTCGGACTCGGCCAGAAGCTCAGCAAACAGATCGTCCGGCGATCCCGCCGTCCCCGCCAGGAGAAGGGCTACGGCACGCTCGCGCACCCGAGCGTCTCCGTCGCGAAGCCTCTCGCGGATCCGGGTCTCATCGATCGCGGCAGGCGCATGTGAGATGAGATCGAGCACCCGGGCGCGCAGAACCGCGCTGTCATGGTCGAGGAGGGCGTCGAGCTCCGAGGAGAAGGGTGCGATGTCCTCCTCGTCTCCCTGCTCGATGAGGTCGAGGGCGAACGCGACCTTGGCCGGACTCTCGTCCGCGAGAGCTTCTCGCACCATGCGCCGCGGACCCGGGCCGAGCAACGATACGTACGTCCCACGGAGACTGGCGAACCGACCCTCGATCGACGCGGCGAGACTCTTCACGTACTCGCGCCGGACCTTCAGGAAGGCCAGCAGCAGGAGGATTGCCGTGCCGACTCCGACGAATCCGATGATGACGAGGCGGTTCTGGATCGTCATGGAGCCGGTCATCATCACGAGGGCGAGGATGAGGAGCCCCGAGAGGACCTTCCCGAGCCCTTTTTCTATCCCGACGTCGATGTAGGCCTTGGCCTTCAGCTTGATGGCGTCGGGCACGGGGACGTACAGGAGCTCCCGCCCGGTTCTCTCCGCCGAGTATCGAAACATGCGCTCGCCGGTGCGCGCCGCGACCGCGACCGGAAGCGTCAACACCGTCGCGAGGGCGCCGGTCGCGAAGACCATGGCTGCAGGGAAGATGAGCACGGTTACCCCGGCCCCCCAGCGTCGCAGAATCGGGCGGAGTGCCAGGAGCACAATGATGGGCAACCATTGGGTCGCCGCATCGACGAGGCCGAGAAAGCCGCTCATGCTGTCGAGATCCTGAAACACCTCCCGGGTGAGCGTCTTGTACTGATAGTCCACGAACTGCTTCACGAGGACCGTCAACAGAACGGTCACCGCGATCAACTGGACCTGACGATTGGAGAAGATCCGCCGAAACTCGCTCTTGGAAGCGTCGCGATCGTGAGATCGCTCTCTGAGGCGTCCGGCGTCGGGGTCTTCTCGCCGCCACACCAGGGTGATGCCCACGGCGAACACGACGATCGCCGCGCCCGCCACGAGCAGCAGGTTCGCCGTTCCGACGCGCGAGGCGAAGAATGCCGTGATCCCGCCCCCTACCGCCGCGCCAACCGAACCGGCCGCGATGACGAGTGGGTACGCCCGCTTCGCGTCGCGGGCGTTGTAGAAGATCTGCGTGGCCATGAAAAACTGCGTCACCAGCGCGGCCACCATCAGATCGTACCAACCGTAGAAGGCCATCCCGAACACGGCGTTCCCCGGCTGATAGAGGAACCGGAAAACAACCATGCTCGCCGCGAAGAAAAGCGCGACGCCGGGAATGAGCTCCTTCCAGCGGATGCGGTCCGCCAGTCGGTTGTACAGGGGAACGAAGAGCACCACGATGGCGCTCACGAAGTACACCTGATAGAAGTCGCCGGGCTCCAGGCCGTCGAGAGCGATCGCATCGCGGATGGGCCTCAGGACCCCCACGACGAAGATGACCGTGAAGCTGAGGAGCATCATCGCGATCAGCTTGGTCAGATCGCGACTCTTCCTGAGCGCGGCGAAGGCGGCGAGGCGCGACCCCTTAGCCACTGTCGACCGCCTTGAAGTACTTCTTCAACAGCCTTCTGGGTGCGACTACGGTCACCGCGGCGGAACCACCGAATAGATGTTGTCTTTGTGGACAGGGCACAGCTCGCCGAGCTTCCGAATGTCGCTCCCGTCGCGATCCCGCGCCTGGTAGCGCAACAGAAGCTCGGTCCACGCCGAATGAAAAGCTTCCGTGTCGGCCGCCACGAAGTAGTCGACGAGATTCCACTCATCCCCCCATGAATGCGTCATGATCCCGTATCCGAGCAGCACACCCTCGGACACGAGTTCGTCGGCGACCTCCCGCCAGGTACCGTTGAGGATCTCGACCGCATCCGCGAGGTCTGCCATCCCGCACTGGTAGTAACGCATTGTCGCCACCCCGGGCGTCACTTCCTGCGCCCGGACGCCAGCGGCGGACAGCGCGAGAATCAGCGCCCCGACCGCCAGAAATCTGGTCCTGTCCTGCATCGCGTTCCTCTCGAATCGATGGGTTCGACCGGGTGCAATGTAGGGCGTGAGCCGGAACCGGAATAGCAGCCTTGCCAGGATTGTTCGGCAGCCTTCCCGAGGCGGCAAAAAATGTGGGAGGCCCGGCCGCACGACCCGCGGGGAGCGGGACCGTACGACCGGGTTGAGGCGGCCGGGAGGCAGCCGCCTCGATGCCCGGGGTTCAGTTCGCCAGGCGAACCAGCAGATCCCTCGCGACGAGGTCGAATACTCCCTGGAGCTCGGCAGGAGACGGCGCGAAGAACATCCGGCCCTGCGGTTGGGTCGGACTCGATATTCCACCCTCGTTGGCGATGGATCGCAGATAGTCCAGATCGGGAGTGAGCAGCGGGTCGATCTGATTCGGGTCTCCCAGCGCGATCGAGTAGATCACGATCCCCTGGCTTCGGATCGCGTCCGCCATGACGAGGCCGGCCTGCTGGCTCTGGCTTCTAACCGTCGCCTCGTCCCACCCGAAACAGACCAGGAAATCGGGGCAGCCGTCAGGCGAGACCAGGATGTCCGGCGGAATGGCGTCGGGGTTGTCGAAGTAGCCACGCACCGCATTCGATGTCGCCGCGTTCGTGGAGATGATCCGATCCTGCGGGTTGCCCGGGAGTCCGATGGTTGCCCGCGTCGCGGTCGGGCGCCCATCGGTGAAGAACACGACGACCTTCCCCGATGTCTGCCGGATGTTGCCGCGTTGCATCTGCTGGAGGGCGAGTCGCAACCCCTCGCCCATGTTCGTGTCCCCGGCCGAGGGCATCGCGCTGATCTCCGACGTAATCGCGCGCTTGAAGTTGGGCCCGATCTGAAAGCGGTCGACGCCGGTGAGTTGGAAGGAGACGAGTCCCAGCTGGTCGATCGAGTCGTCGAAATAGCCGACGAAGTTGCGGGCAGCGTTTTGGAGATTGCCCCAACTATTCGTGCGCCTGAGTGACCCGGACTGATCGAGCACGAGGACCAGGTCGAGAGGCGTCACCGCCGCGGTGGCGCTCACGCCCAGCGTCATGTCCTGCCGTCCCAGCACCTTCATGAACGTGGTCGGTATCGTACGCCCGGCCTGCATCGTGATCGTATTCTCGCCGCGTGAATTGACGCCGAACTGGATCGACGTCGCGATGTCACCCACACCCGGCGCGACCCCGTTGGCCCTTGCGACGGCCGTCGCCTCGCTAACGGCCGCCGGCTGACCCAGGCGAAGGGCGCGCGCACCCGCCAGCGCACCGGCGTCCACCGCCCTCCCCAGTCTCAGCCGCTCGACGTACCCGCGGCCCATATCGACAGCGAGACCCGTGGATGCGAGGACCATGATCAGGGCCACGGCCACGAGGGCCGCGATGCCCCCCCGCTCGTCGCGCAGGGAATGCCCGAGACGCATGCGAATGTGACGGATCATCAGAACACCGTCCGATCATACAGGGTATCCGGCACCACCGCGTTCATGAGCGCGTTGAGTGGCGTGAACGAGTTGTATGGGGCGAATACCTCGACCACGTAGTAGAAGCTCCCGTTTGCGAGCCCCTGACCGACGAGCGGAGTGGCCGGGGCGCCCAGCAGGCCCACCCGACTCAACGTGGTGTACCCGGGTGTCGCCACCTGGTCGACGACCGTCGGGACGCCACCAAGGACCTGGATCTCGCTCGCGATCACGCCGCCGCCACTCTGCAGGCCGATCGAGGCACCGTTTCGGGCCGTGACGAGGAGCACGGAATCCAGCGCGCCGCCCCGAGAGGCCAGGTTGGCCCCTTCCCGCGTCAGGCCCGAGACGGAGTGGGTGACGTCGAGTAGCATCCCGAGCTCGAGCACACCGAACGTGAGGGTGAGCAGCACCGGCAGGATCAGTGTGAGTTCCACCAGTCCCTGGCCCCGGTCGAAACGCCTGCGCTTCCGGTTCTTCATGTTCATGTTCATCAGAATGACGGCTCGTTCATGACGGCGGCGGACACGGTGAAGTCGATGAAACCGTTGCCGAAGAATTTCGCGACAGGCGCCAGTACAAACGCGTATTGGTACGTGGCGTCGATCGTGACGATTTGGCCCGGTCCCCCCCCATCGGCCGGGTTGAGACGGATTTGCGTGACGTTGATCTGGAGGGCGGCCGCCCTGTCGATGATGACCTGGACGATGGAGGTCGAACGAGCCATGGGTTGGCCGGTCATCGGATCGGTCAGGGTCTGTCCCGTCACCGCGAAACGCGCCGCCTCGGAGACCGCGTTCCGCATGCTGAGGCGGGTGTAGAAATGGCGGCCGAACTCGAAGATCCCGGCCAGCAACAGCAGGGCCAGGGGAAGCGCCAGCAGAAACTCGACGGCGCTCTGCCCTCTCTGGTCCAGCTTTCGGCTCCACTGTCGGATCGTCCGTCGCATTGGCTCGCGTGTCTCCAGCCTGTCCACGCGCCGCTCAGGTCCCCCGCGTCCCGACCCGTCCTCCCATTGCCCGAGTTACGCTCGCAATGGTCCGGTGTTGTAAGCGCCTCCACCGTGGAGGCTTACGAGACCGCCGATCTTCGACGGTCGATCACCGGGTGGACTGCTGGGGAGGGCAGGCCGCGTACCAAAGGCTCGCCTCGCAAGCACTAGCCGTTCCCTCTGGTATACGTAAGTCGTGTAAATACAACAGCTTATGCTCTATCGTCTCCATGGAAGACGCAATGTGAGCCAGGGCAACGACTTACGTGAATGTGTGGCGTCCTTTCGACAAGATGAGGCGACCGTCCCTCAGCGATGTGTAGAGAAAGGTCCACGTCAGGAGGCCGGTACGAGGGGGTGCGCCGTCGGACTGGCAATTCGACGAACGACCGAACATCTTCGTGCGCACGGGGCGTAGCGCAGTCCGGTAGCGCACCTGCTTTGGGAGCAGGGGGTCGCCGGTTCGAATCCGGCCGCCCCGACTCAGGTGGGGATCATCCGTCGCCGATGATCCGGGACACGAACCGAATCACTTCGTTTCGCACCAGACCCGGATCGAGATTCTCGATCTCGTACGACCGTGACGGGAGTTCCTGGAGTTCGCCGGCATTCTCCGTGGACCCGGCGACTGTCAGCCGGTCGGGGAACTGAAAGCGAAAGCTCAGTACACTCGAACCCCCGCCGTTGTCCTTCGTCTCACGAGGCCAAAAGGTACACGCCAGCGCCGGCTGCCCGAGAATGTCCACGCGCGATTCGACGTCCCAGCCATGGCCGTGGTCGATGATCTCATGACCCAGATCGTGCAGGGCCGGAGCGATCACCGTGTCGAGGAGACTGCTCGCATCCAGGCGAAACTGTTCGCGGCGTTCTGCGTCGCTCCGTTCTGCGGCGGCGGCCGATTCGAACTGACGGTCGTAGGCGTCGAGGACGGCCGATAAGCCGTCTGCGTCGCGGGATGCGAATCCGTTTCCGGATTGCGCCGGTGCGGTCACTCGACTACGCCGCCGAGCCCTCGTCCACGACCGAATGGCCTTCATCTCGAATCGTAATGCCATGTCTCTCCTCCAGTTCCCCCCACCCTTCACGCAGCAGCAACTCGTATGCCCGTAGCGCATAAACGTGCGCTGCAACGGATTAGAAGGGTGTTGAAGAACGCGGTCTGAGGTCAGGGCCCCGAGGAACCGTCGGCCAGCGCCTCCAGCCAGGGCAGGCAGTCGCGCAGCGCGAGCGCGCGATGGCTCGTGGCCCTCTTCGTCGCGGGGGGGAGTTCGGCGTAGCTGGCGTCTCCGCCGCCGAGGAGGAACAGCGGATCGTACCCGAAGCCGCCACTGCCACGCCGCTCCATCGCGATCGAACCGTGGACGGTACCCTCGAACGTGGCGTGTTCGAGGTCATCGACGATCGCGATCGCGCAGCGGTAGTGGGCGCCGCGACCGCCGGGGGGCACACCCGCGAGCCGGTCGAGAAGCCACCGGTTGTTCGCCTCCGCCCTTCCCCACCGTTCGACCCAATCGTCCGGAGCGAACCGTCTGGTTCGTACGCCGGGGCCGCCGTCGAGCGCGTCGACGCATAAGCCGGAGTCGTCGGCCAGTGTAGGAACGCCCGACCGGTGGTGAAAGTACCGGGCCTTGGAGAGGGCGTTTCGCGCGAACGTCTCGAAGGGTTCGAGTTCGGCCTCTTCGGCGAGCTCCGGAAGGCCGAGGTCCTCGATGCTCAGGAAGCGGACGGGCGCGTCCGCGAGGATACTCCGGATCTCCTCGAGCTTGTGGGCGCTGCGGGTCGCGACGAGTACGGGGCCGGTCAGTCCGCCCAAAGGGTCTCTGCGGTGAGTCGCTCGGCGAGATTCGGGTGGACCTTCCACATATACGTACCCATCGCGGCTGCGGCGAAGATGTTCCCGACCAGAATCGACCACCAGGCCAGCTCTTGAAGAATCCAGCGCCCGAGAACGGCGACCATGGCGATGAAGAACACCTCGAAAACGACGAAGAGAATCAGCAGCCCGAATGCCAGCGGCGGAAACTTCTCGACCTGCATCACGAGGCCGGAAAAAAGCACACCGAAGAGGATGAAGAAGGCGAAATGCACGAAGGAGTAGCCCAATACCGGCGCCGCGGAGACGACGACAGATTCGGGTGTCCCGCCCCCCTGGAACAGGATGGTTGCGAGCGCGGCGGGTGTGTAGAGCGGCTGTCGCAGAATCGAGTCGATAATCAGGAACCAGATCGCCACCACCACCGCGCCGAGAAGCCCGGCGACGATCCCCTGCCGCGTGACCGGGTGCGCCTGCAGGAAACTCAGCACTCCGGTGACACCGGGTTCCGTGCTCACCCAGTGCAGATGCGTGAACATGACGATGCCCGCCAGCGTGTTCCCGAAGAACACGGCGGGCCACCCGGGAGCGGATAGTATCAGCTGATCGGGCGCCCGGATCAGAGCGACATAAAAGACCAGCGAGCAGGTGAACAGACCGTAGGCCGCCCCAATCAGGATGTTCCGGGGCAGGCCGACCCAGTGGATCAGACTTGCCGCGAGAACACCGAGGCCCCCCCACGCAACAAAATGGAGCACCGTGTATCCGAGGATGACGCCGACAGACGGATCGATTGCGGCGCGGCTCACGATCGCGCCCCACAGAAACGCCGGCGTCCGGAGTGGCTCCCCCTGCCCGAGATCGTAGAAGTAGAAGAGTACGGCGAGAACGAACCCGGCCAGCAGCCCGGCGATCAGTCCATCACGGACCGTGCGTGCCGGCAGGCTCACCGGCGGGCCTCGAAATCGCCCTGCTCCTCGAGGGCCTGACCGACCTCGCCTTCCCGCTGGCGGCGCAGGGCCCTGTAGAGGCCACCCCCGACCACGAGCAGCAGCAGGTACGGCATGGAGGCCAGAAAGAGCATGCTCCAGAAAAAACCGTCGATGACGCCGCCGTCCATCGCTCCCATCGGATTCATACCTTGTCCACCGTCAGAGCCAGAAGGAGGAGCGGAAGGTAGATGACGGAGTACTTGAACACCTTCCGGGCCATCCCCGCATCGGCGGTCCGCGCGAAAGAAACCGACCGCCACAGAAACACGAGTCCGAGCGCCAGCGCCGACAAGAAATAGATCGGTCCGGCGATTCCGATCATCGTCGGGAGCAGGGTTACGGGCAAGAGCGCGAGGGTGTACACCAGCGTCTGATGACGCGTGCGAAATGCGTTCTGGTCCCCCACAGATAGCATCCGGATGCCGGCGGCCTCGTAGTCGTCCCGGAGGATCCACGACAGCGTCAAGAAGTGGGGCAATTGCCACAGGAAGAGGATCGCGAAGAGCGCCCATCCCCCTCCGCCGAGAGCCCCCGTCGCGGCGGTCCAACCTCCGAGGGCCGGAAGCGCCCCCGGAAGTGCTCCCACGACCGTCGAGAACGAGTGTACTCGCTTGAGCGGGGTGTACATGAAGTCGTAGCTGGCGAAGGTGGCGAACGCGAGCGCGGCCGTGAGGAGGTTCGTGAACACCGCCAGGTACAGGATACCGACCGCCGCCAGGACGCCCGAGAACACGGCCGCCGGCATCGTGCGTATGCGGCCCGACGGAAGCGGCCGGTTTCGGGTCCGCTTCATGAGCGCGTCGACGTCACGCTCGATCACCTGGTTCATGGCGCTGGTACCGGCGGCCACCAGAGCCACGCCGAAGATCGTATGCGCGAACAGGACTACGTCGAACGCGCCGGAGCTTCCAAGGTAGAAACCGGCGGCTGCGGTTACCATCACCAGGCCGGTGATCCGCGGCTTGGTCAGTTCGAGGTAGTCTCCGACCCTCGACCGTAGCGCCGACGCCGACGTAGACGTAGAGGAGCCTCGGGCCCGCTCCAACGTCGCGGCGGCAGCCCCCTTCACAAAGGTCTCCGAGTCCAACCGTGACTCCAGATCAGACGTATTCCATCATGATCACGACGATCATGATCGCGACGGCGGGGAGAGGTGCCAGCGCCACCAGGCGAAGGCGCATCGGCTCCCACTTCATATGCATGAAATAGGCGGCGACCAGAAGCGCCTTCCACACGGCCATGATCAGAAGCGCGGTGACGACAATCCCTTTCGAGATGGGCATGGTTGCTATGCCGACCTCGGCCGCCGTAAGGATGAACAGGTACAGCCAGATGAGCATGTAGTTCGGAGCTTTGTGCTCTCCCACTGCATGATCGCTCATGAAACGGCTCCGTTCCGCGAAGGAGGACGCGTCGATTCTCGCAGTGTCGTCATCAGATCAGGTAGACGACGGTGAACAGAATGATCCAGACCAGGTCGACGAAGTGCCAATATAGGCCCAACACCTCCAGGCCGTGAGTGTTGTGGGCGCCCCACCGACCTCTGAAGGCGTGGAACGAAGCCCACGCCAGACACACCACGCCGAGAAACACGTGAAACCCGTGGAACCCCGTCATGGTGAAGAACGTGGCTCCGTAGAGTCCGGCCTTCGGGGTGAAGCCGTGGCTGCCCTGCCACTCTCCGTGGAGCACGAGCTCGGTGTACTCGAACACCTGGACGCCGAGGAACATCGCACCGAGCACCGTCGTAGCGACCAGATAGAGCTTGATGCCTTTCTGGTCGTCGGCCTGCGCCGCCGCAAACGCCTTCACCATCGTCACGGAACTGCAGATGAGCAGGAACGTATTGATGGCCGTCACGGGGATGTTCAGAACCTCGCCAGGCGTGCCCCACGTATCCGACGCGCCGAAGCGCAGCACGATGTACGATCCGATCAACCCCGCAAAAAACATGACCTCCGAACTGAGGAAGATCCACATCCCCACCTTTTGGGTGTAGACATCCAGACCGCGTTCGTGGGTCCGTCCAGCTGTCGCCGCAGCGGCGTGGGCCATTCGCGTGTCCCCTTTTTCTCGGTTTAGAGGGGCGCTGATCCCCTCGGCGGTTCGTTGATCGGGGTGCGTCTAGTGCTCGCCGCCTGCCGGCGAAACCACGTCGGGTCGTTCGTTCTGAGCGAGCCAGTCTTTGTCCTCCACGTCCGGGTGGCTGTACTCGTGCGGACCGTGGTAGACGACCGGAGTCTCCGCCCAGTTCCCGTGCTTCGGCGGCGAGGGAGTCTGCCACTCGAGCGTCGTGGCGCGCCACGGGTTCGCGTCGGCTTTCTTCCCCTTGAATATGCTCCAGAAGAAGTTGAAGGCGAACAGGAATCCGGACAGGTAGAGTGCGAAGGCGGAGTAGGTAATCAGGGCATTGGTGCCCTGGACTCCCTGAAGGTGATTGTAGCCCGTGGAGTCATAGATCCGGCGCATCATCCCCGCCATTCCGACGCCGTGCATCGGGAAGAAAACGAGGTTGAAGAAGACGAGCGTCAGGACGAAGTGAATCTTCCCGAGCGTCTCGTTCATCATCCGCCCGAACATCTTCGGGAACCAGAAATAGATTGCCCCGAAGAGGGCGAACAGGCTGCCGCCGAACAGCACATAGTGGATGTGCGCGACGATGAAGTACGTGTCGTGAATGAAGATGTCGACCGGGGTGGAGGCCATGAAAATTCCGGACAGACCGCCGATCGCGAACATGGCCACGAAGCCGATGGCGAACAGCATCGGCGTGTGGAAGTGAAGATTCCCGCGCCACATCGTCCCCATCCAGTTGAACGTCTTGATCGCGGACGGGATCGCGATGAACATCGTCGAGATCGTGAAGCTCAGCCCGAGCATGGGGTTCATCCCGCTCTGGAACATGTGGTGGCCCCAGACGACGAACCCGAGGAACGCGATGCTGATGATCGCCCACACCATCGCGTGGTACCCGAAAATCGGCTTCCTCGACCCGGCGGCGAGAATCTCGGACGTGAAGCCCATCGCCGGAAGAATCAGGATGTACACCTCCGGGTGACCGAAGAACCAGAACAAGTGTTGCCAGAGAAGCGGCTGTCCCCCGCCCTCGGGCAGGAAGAACGTCGTCCCGATCGTCTGGTCGAAGATCAGCATGATCCCGGCGGCCGATAGAACGGGCATGGCGAGCAAGCCAAGAATCGCCGTGATGAACAGCGCCCATACCGTAAGCGGCATGCGGAACCAGGTCATCCCGGGCGCCCGCATGTTGATGACGGTGGTGATGTAGTTCACCGACCCGAGAATCGAGGACAGGCCGATGAGCACCACGCTGAGAAGCCACAGCACCTGGCCGAGAGCCACCCCGGTCAGGTCAGGTCGCGCGCTGAGCGGAGCGTAAAGCGTCCAGCCGGCACCGGCGGCCCCGCCCACCACGAAGAAACTCAGGAGGGTGAGGATTCCGGCGGGAATCATGATCCAGAAGGAGATCATGTTCAGACGCGGGAACGCCATGTCGTCTGCCCCGATCTGGAGCGGGATCAGGTAGTTCGCGAAGACGCCCACCAGCATCGGCATGATGGCGAGAAACACCATGATCGATCCGTGCATGGTCACCAGAGAATTGTAGAACTCCGGCAGGATGTATCCGCTCGACACCATCGTCTCGGGCAGCAATCCCCCGAGTGGCAACGTCCGGTCGGGCCAGGCGATCTGGAAGCGCATCATGATCGCCAGAAGCCCACCGATCATGAGGAAGAACAGGGTGAAGATGAGAAACTGGATCGCGATGACTTTGTGATCCGTGGAGAACATGTACTTCCGCAGGAACGATTGCGGATGTTCCTCATGCAGGATCGCTCGACCCGTGCCTTCGGCTACGATCGTGGCCATGTCACCTCGTCTCGTGGTTCGCTGTGCGCATTCGACCGCCGCGTGAGCAGGTCCGCACTAGTTTCCTGCTGCCTGCGCGGCTGACCATGCGTCGAAATCGGCCCGCTCGTGTATGACCACCTGCGCGGCCATTCGGTAGTGACCGAGCCCGCACAACTCCGCGCACGCGATCTGGAACTCGCCGGTTCCGGTTGCCTCGAACCAGATCGGGATCGTCATGCCCGGCACGGCGTCCTGCTTCACCCTCAGTTCGGGCACGAAGAACGAGTGAATCACGTCCTCGGAGCGCAGGCGCACGATCACGGGCTCGTACGCCGGGAAATGAAGTTGGTTGCGGACGGTAAAGTCATCGGCCGTGTCGATCTGCCCGTCCGGGCCCGGGTAGGTGATGTTCCACTCGAACTGCTTCGCCACCACGGAGAAGGTGAGCGCCCCATCGGGAAACGTGCCGCTCCCTCGAATGCTCGCCCACACGCTCCCGGAATAGATCCCGAGCGCCCCGATGATGAGCGCCGGAATCGTGATCCAAATGATTTCGGCCTTCTTCGAACCGTGCGTGTAATGGGCCTTCCGTCCGTCGCGCGTGCGGTACTTGATCATGAACCAGACGATGCCGGCCTCGACCAGGACGAACGCGGTTCCCGTGAGCACCATGATGATCCAGAACAGGAGGTCGATGACCTCGCCCTGGGTCGAGAAGTTCGGGGGTAGAAACCAGGTCACGGGCTCTTCTCCTCGGTGACGCTTTGGTTGGAACGGAGGAGAGGCGCGTTAGCGCCCCGCCACTCCACTCGGCGAACCGCGGTTCTCCATGCCGTTCTCGCCGCGGTCGATCACCAGCGGCTCACCCAACGGTACGTCCGCCCCGGCCATGTCGGCGCTGTAGTCGAAGGAGAGCGATGCCGAACCACCGGCCGTGACGGTGACGCTGGCCGACATCGTTCCAAACACTTCGTGCCAGGCCTCGGCCGTGTACGTGCCGGCGGGCACGTCGGAGATCGTGAAGCTGCCGTCGGGTCCGGAAACCGCGAAGTACGGGTGGTCGACGACGCCGATGAATGCGGTCATCCAACCATGCACGTCGCAACGGACCGGGATCATCACCTCGGCGACCGCGAACCTCTGGGTGCTCTCCATCCCTGCCTTGGGCTGGCTGGTGTTGAAACCACGATTGTCCGTGGGGCTGGCGTTGATGTTGTGGAGCATGTCGTCGGAATTCGTGATCTTGAGGTCCTGACCAACCTGGACGCCGAGGACATGCGGCGAGTAGCGGCAGTTCTTCTGGTCTATCGAGACGGAACCGCTCGGCTCCGGCGCATTCGAGACGCCCGTCAGGTACACGAACACGTTCGCGAGCTTGCCGTTGTCCGCGAGAACCTCGATCGACATCGGGCCATCGGCGTCGTAGGCCGCGGCACAGTCGGCCTCTGCCGACATGTCGATGGCTGTCGCCGCCGGAACGTCACCGGCGAAGTTGATGGTTCCGGAAATCGTGCCAACCGTCGCCGGATCGATCGCGGTCGCGGCAGGCGCATCGCCTGCGCCGGCATCGCCGGCGTCGGCGGATCCCGCGTCACTACCGCCTCCGCAGGCCGTGATGACCGCGGCGGCGACAAGCAGCGGGATCTTCTTGAAGACGTCGTTACGCATGTGGTTCCTCCCTGTCAACTATTCATGGCGGTTACGTCGAGTTTTGTCGCTTTTCCGTGCAGGGTCAGGCCCTTGCCCGACGTTGAGCACGGCGCACGAGAACGAGCCCAAAGGCTCCCGTCAAGAGGATCATCAGAAGCGGCGTGACCACGACCGCGTTCGTCGGTTCTTCCTCCAGCAGCACGTAGTACCACGTCGAGACAGAGGCTCGCTTGCCCATTTCACCGCTGGATCCATCCCAGACAGCGAACGCTATGGGGATCGCGGATCCCTCGGCGAACGTAAGGCCGTCGCTCTCGGCTTCGATCGGACGGCGGAGGTAGAGCGTCCACTGCCCCGCCTCCCATCTCGCGTTTCCCTCGAGCTCTCCCTCGAGGGGTTCGACGGATCCGAAGCCCCGGGCCCGACCCTCACCGACTCCCGACGCGGTGTTCCAGGTCCACAGATAGACAGGGTTTCGACGGTCTCCATGGAGGAAGTATGGACGCTCCGCCCCCTCTGGAATCTCGAACGGAAACTGAATGTTGATCGCATCGGGCGGGCGGACCGTCGGCGACCCGGCACTATCCACTGCCAGAGGGTCCATGCCATCGAGGTCGAGCGTCGCCTGTAGTTTGGTCTGCCACTCGTCCCAGCCGGGGTCAGGGCTGTCCGACGGGTCCGACCACCGAACCCGAAGTACGAGGTCTGTACCGTCGTGCATCCCCTGAACCCACACGCCGTCGACGGTTGGTGAAAAGTTGCGGGGTCTCTGGACCACCTGACCGGCCAACGGGAAAAAGAAGGAGTCGACGACATCCCACGCCTCCGCCGAACCGTCCGCCGGGAGCCCGGCGTCGGGGGCCCGGCCGACCCTGACGACCTCCCTCACTCGTGGCATCTCACGCGGACCGAGGCTCGAGACGAACTGGGCCAGGTGCCAGACCTCATCCGGCGACACCACACCAGAGTTCATCGCGTCGATCGCGGAGGGCATCGGAGTACCGTCCAGGCCGGTGAGGACGCGCGTATGAATGTCCTCGACGGACCCCCCTCCGTTCAGTGCCCAGGCCTCCGTGAGATCGGCCGCCCGAATCGGAAACCCCCGCCAGTCCTCCAGCGTCGGCGCCGACGTACCGTCTCCCCGCCCGGCCACGCCATGGCACGCCTCGCATTCGAGCGTGAGGTAGGCCTCGGCTCCCACGGCAAGCGAGTTCCCGCCCGGTCCCGGATCGGCTCCGAAGTCCAGCGCCTCGGGCGCCGGGCCGGCCGCGAAGAAGCGCGAGAAGCTCTTGATGTACGCTATGATGTCCCGTTTCTCCTGACTCGAAAGATTGGGCCATCCCGGCATGGTCGTGCCCGGGAGCCCCTTCTCGAGGACCGCCAGCAGGTCCGCATCGGTGGGCAGTTCTCCGTTTCCGGTCGTGCGGACCTGGTACCGGGCCTGAGAGAAGTTTCGGGGGCGTGGGAGCATCGAAGCGGCGGCCGACCCGTCGCCGAGCCCCTCGGCGCCGTGGCACTCCACGCACCACCTGTCGTAGACGGTCTTCCCGGCGTCCGTATCCTGCGCAGTGAGCGGTGCGACCAGCGCGACGCACAGTGTCGCAGACAGGAGACCCATCCTCGAAATTGACATCATTGCGCCTCCCCTTCCGCGCCCTCTTCCTCCCACGTGCGGGGGCTGTTCCCCGTCCGCTCGTAGAGGTAGAGGATCACCGACCAGATCTCGTTTTCGTTGAGCATGGTCTCCCAGGCCGGCATCGCGGAGTCCCATGGGGTGCCCTCGACGGGCAGGCCGGGCCCGCCCTTCGCGATCCGCCAGAAGACGTAGCTCTCGGTCAGCTGGGCGATTGTGCCGCTACTCGAAAAATCGGCGGGTATCGGCGCGAAACTCGAGGCGTAATGCCCCTGGCCGTCGAGGAGATCGCCGTGACATGGCACGCAGTTACGAACGTAGACGACCGCGCCAGTCTCGAGGTGGCTGGCCAGGTCACCGGAGTGTCGGAGCGGGTTCTCCAACCCCGTAAGCTGCATCGCCACGCCCCGGAACGTGATCGAGTTGGGGGGCGCCGGGTGGATCGATCGCAGGCTGGCGGGGGCACCGAAGCTCGGCTTGACGTTTTGGTAGGCGAACCAGCCGACCAGAAGCGGCAAGGCAACGAGGAGAATCCCGCGAAGCGTCCGTCGCTCGGGATCCACCATGGTACGATTTATGGGCTCCTTGAACCGGGCCCAGCGCGCCTCTTCCGCACTCATGTAGAGGAGCACTCCACCGAGGGCCGTGAGCATGTATTGCGTGATCACCGTACTCGGGACCGGGGCGCTCGCCACGCCGACCACCGGCAGGAAGTAGCCGATCCCCCACTTGAACACGACATAGGCCCCGAACAGGACCAGCGCGCCCTGCCAGAACGGGTGCTTCAGTACGCGCATCATGCGGATCGCCGTCTATTCCCCATCGCCGCCATCTCCTCCATCGCCGTCCTCTCCTTCGCCGCCTCCCACGAGGAAGTCGACCAGCGCTTCGAGTTCGGCCGGCGATATCATCTGGGCGAAGGTCGGCGGCATGGTTCCGGCGAAGGCCTCGAACCCCTCGGCAACATCGGCGTTCGGATCGATGATGGCGCGCAGGATGTACTCCCGGTCCCTCCCCGCGGCATCCTCCATGGGAGGTCCGACTTGCCCCCCGTTCCCCTGGTAGGAGTGGCACGCGAGGCAACCGTACGAGTTGAACAGGTCGGGCACGTTGATGCTCCCCGGGTCCCCCGCCGCCACATCGCCGCCGGGGGGTGCCGCCGCAAGAGTTGCCGCATCCGCGGTCAGGGCCGATGCAAAATCATCCGCGTTCACCGTAACCGTCCCTCCCTGGTCCTCCAGGAAGGCCACGAGCGACCAGAGCTGCGCCTGGCTCAGAGTCCGGCTCTGATCGAGCATGATCGGCTGGAATCCCTCGACGATGTAGTCGAGCGGCGAGTTGAGAGACGCCCACAGATACTCCTTGCAACTCTGTCCCGGCACCCGGGTCTCGCAGGCGCTCCCGACCACCCCCAGAAGATCGGGCGCGCGCGTTCCCAGACCGTGGCACGCCGTGCACCCGCCGATTCCGGCGAAGAGTTCTTCCCCGATCGCGACGAGTTCTTCGGGGGTCGTCTCCGCGGTGAGCACGACCTCTCTCGGAACTGCCGACTGAACCTGCGGGATGATGTTCGCCACGAACGTGTATACGCCCAGCGTTCCGATCACGGTGAGCAGAATCTTCAGATTCGTCATGCGCGCGGACCCTCCGATTTATTGACATCTTGCTCGAGGTTATCGCGTCTACTACGTGTGGTGGCAATCACTTGGCATCCTCATCAAACACCGATTTTTCCGCCAGTCCGCCCAGCCAGAAGATCATCCCGACAAGAACGAAGAAGATCAGAACGCAGATGCTGATCATGGTGGCGGCGGGCCCGAGGGCCGGGGTGAACGCCTGCTCGCTGGTATCCCGGACGACTTCGTACACGTGCCAGTGCTGTCGGATGCCGGACCGGGCGAACCCCATCAGCCCCATCAGCCAGGTAAAGGTCACCGCAAGGATGATCAGCGCGTACTGCGACCGCGCGGGCATCTCTCCCCACCTGATCTCTCCCCGCGATTTCGCGCCGCGCATCATCGCGATATCCAACCCGATCACGAACACGATGGTCGCGAGGACCGCCCCGACCTGGTACACGGAGAATCCGATCCGAACGATCGCGCTCACGAAGTATCCGTACACCCCGTAAAACACGACGATCACGGCCGAGACGGCGAAGGCCGCGCCCTGCAGCATCGTCCCCATCTTCGCCCACCCGACGACCGGATCCTTGTTTGCCCGCCGATACATGAGGAAGGAGAGGAACGTGGTCAGAATCATCAGATTGACGGCCGTGTTCTTCGCGCTCATGACTCCGAGTACGCCGAGGAACGGGTGGTGCGTCCCACCCATGGCCGCGATCTCCGCCCGATTCGCGATCATCGTATGCGGCGTCGCCCAGACGATCACTCCCGTCACGAGCACGAGCAGCATCCACTTGATGTAGGGCTGGAATCGCTCCGCTCCGGGGATCCGTCCCATCCCGATCCACAAATAGTAGTTCCCGGTCAGGAAGAGCACTCCGATGAGGAAGGCCTGGATAATCCAGAGCCAGCTCATGAAGCCCCCCATCATGGTGATGCCCATCTGCTGGTTGAACTCGTAGATCTCCCGACCGAGGTAGTATCCGGCGAACGGCAGCACGATCAGCGCGCCGATCGCGATGAAGTTCCCCGTATAGCCCATCCAGTCGTAGTGCGCGCGCTCTTCGTCCGTTTCGGAGGTCAGGAAACGGTACGCCGCGTAGGCGCCCACGATCGCGCCTCCGAACACGACGTTCGCGATCAGCCGGTGAATATTGATCGGCATCCAGGTGGCGTTGTTGATCGCGCTCCACAGCCGGACCGTCTGCGGAGCCGTATCGACCGTGACCTCGGCCGGCGGACTCATCATGTAGGTGAGCCAACCGTTGGCGATGAACATCACGATCGTACCCCAGATGTTCAGCAGCACGCCCAGTCCCAGGTGGACCTTCTTGGCCACCCCCTTCTTCCACGCTTCCCACCCGTAGTAGTAGAGGTAAAGCGTGAACGACTCGAAGAAGAACAGGCCGGCGTACAGCCACATCGAGGGCGCGAAGATCGCGGTCAGGTAGACCCAGAACCGCGGGTAGAGGGTCGAGACGAGGAAGACGAGAAGCGCGCCCCATACCGCCGTCGCGCTGTAGGCCACCAGCAGCAGTCGCGTGAACTCCTTCGCGAGCTTGTCGTAGCGCTCGGAGTCGGTGAAGATCCCGATCGCCTCGATCACGACCGCGAACATCGGCACCCCGAGGACGAAGGCCGCGAAGAGCAGATGCAACTGCGCCGCGATCCACACCGCGCCGCGCCGGTCGAGCCCGAACACGCCGAAGTCGCCGTAGTCGGGGCCCGCCGCCTGGGCGAGCACCGGAAGCGCCACGAGCAGCGCGAGCGCGGCCAGCTTCGCCCCGCGAACCCACGGTGCGGTGCGTCCTCTGTCACGAGTCATGGTTGGGTCCACCGTCATCGCCTCTCGCTTCACCCGGCCCCCCGGGCGATCAAGGAGTTCGTCGGCCGCCCGCAAAGAACGGCAACCGTTTCGAAAAATCGACCGGCATTGATCGTCGAACCTCGGCCATCACCTCGAGCGTCACCCGCTCGTGCCCCCGCTCACGGGCGAACGTCTCGACCCTGCTCGCCACCACGCCTCGCACGAAGGACGGAATGCTCGCGAGGCGTTCGCTCGCGTCCGGCGCCCAGGAAAGTTCGAGCGCCGTCGGATCGCCATACATATTCGACTGCGCCGGACCGACGGGCGGATTGTGGCCATCGGGCTCGTAGACGCATGACAGGTCGGGGCCCAACAGATCGCCATCCACAGCGTACGCTCGGGCCCGGCAGCCTCCGCAGATCTCACGATATTCGCAGCGGCCGCATTTGCCGCCCAGTTCGCCCTCCCGGAGCAACCGGAACACCGTCGCGT
Source organism: Gemmatimonadota bacterium (assembly GCA_048060725.1). GTDB lineage: Bacteria > Gemmatimonadota > Gemmatimonadetes > Palauibacterales > Palauibacteraceae > Palauibacter. The sequence goes on from JBGMQU010000006.1 coordinate 26,058, forward strand.
CTCGCCAGATCTCGCCGAACGAGCGCTCGGACAAATCACCCGCTACCTCGGGCATGTACGGACAGGGCGTCACCTTTCCTTCGGGCGTGATGCGGCAGTACTGGACCCCGCACGGGCATCGCGTCCGATAGTGGAGAAGCGGAGAGTCCGGGTCGTTTTCGTACACGTGCCGCATGAGCTGCGGCTGACACTTCGAGCGGATCATGAGGCGCCCGCGATACTCTCGCTGAAGCTCGGCGAGCCGAACGAGGATCGCTTCGTTCTCCTCGGGAGCCAATCCGCGCATCCCTTCCGCTCTCCCCGTCTCGACGAGGAAATACACGTTCAGACAGACGGCGCCGGACCCTTCCGCCCAGGCCGCGACGTCCTCCAGTTCGTGCCGGTTTCCTTTCGTAACCGAGAGCTGGATCAGGAAATCCAGTCGAGCCTCTCTCAATTGCTGTACGGCCGCCAACGTGTCGGCGAGTGCTCCGTCGCCGTGCCGGAAACGGTCGTGATACGTCGGGTCGAGCGAGTCGACGCTGAGCGCGACCCCGCGTACGCCCGCCTGCATCAGCGAATCGATGCGCTCGCGCGTGAGTCCGGTGCCGTTGGTCCCCACCACCACCGTCGCCCCGCCGTCCGTCGCATGACGCGCGATGTCCTCCAGGTCAGGCCGCACGAGCGGCTCGCCGCCGCTGAGGATGAGCAGCGGCGACGGGTTCACTTCGAGGATCTGGTCGATTACCGACCGGCAGGCGTTGGTGTCGAGCTCTTCGGCTGCGGACTCCCACGAGCCGGCGGAAATGTAGCAGTGGGCACACGCCAGGTTGCATCGGCGCGTGATGTTCCATGCCACGACGTGTGGGATATGCCCCGGTCGGATCCCCCGGGCCGAAGGCCGGGAGCCCGGGTCGTCCTGCCACAGCGGACGGAGCGGCGCCCCCGTTTGCGCGGGGGCGGGTCCCGTCACCGGCATGCCTTCGTCACTCCGCGTTCCCTGCCGGCTCCGATGGGGCGCTCTCCGTCGACTCGTCTTCGAGTTCGGCTTTCGCGAAATGCTCGATCTCGGCCATGGCTTCCACCGGCGAAGGCATCTTGAAGTCGACCGGGCAGTCCTCGACGGACTGCTCGATGTCGCGGATCGGGCAGCGCGTCACGCCCGATGCCTTGGCCTCCTCGATGAACTTCCTCATCTCATCGCTGATCCCATCGACTCCGGCGGCCTCCGCCCTGGCCTGTTTGGCCTTCATCTCGTTGAACATCACGAGCATGGTGTCGAGGTCGAACTCGTCCGCGGCGATCATGGCGTCTTTGTTTTCGTCCATCACCTCGGATGTCACGCGCCACAGATCGGAATTGCGCGCGAATCTCTCGACGGTATTCCGCGCGAGGGGTCTCGCGATCAGGGGGACTCGGGCGAGCCGGCCGAACGCCTCGTACGTCCACACGATGGGGTCGCTCACCGTCCGGTCTCGTGGTATCTCGTTGTCCGTGACCGGACAGCGCGCCATCACCGGCGGCGGCGTCTCGAAGTGGTCCGCATCGGCAGTTTCGACCACCGTTCGTTTCATCGATTCCTCCGCCTTGACCTCGGCCAGGGCGAGTTCTTCGGCATCACCGATCCCCATCACGAGTTGCATGTGGGTGGGGAGCAGCTTCTTGATCGCCTCATCCAGGCGCTCCTTCGTCACGACCGGGAGTTCGTCACGACTCTTTATCTCCGGGACGTCCCCGTTCGATCCGTTCGCGTTCGCCGCCTCGACGACCTCCCGAATCGAGGGGGCGGTACCGGTCTCGAGCGCTGCGGCCGCCATCCCTGCGGTTCCGTTGTCGTGGTCCGCCTGGTGCTTCTTTTCATCTTTCGGGTTCGGGACGAACGCGGCCGCGTACTGGCTGCCGGGACCGTGGTTCTCGAGGACAAATTCTTCGACGGCTTTTCTCGCGATCCCCAGCGCAAAGGGCGGGACGCGAAGAATCCGCACCTCCGCCTCCGGGGCCCACTCGAGACCCGTCTCGCCGTCTTCCTCGATCCACGGAATCTCCTCCGGCCGTACATCGGTCGTGCCGATGAGAAGGACGTTGCAGTCGGTCAGGCGCACCAGGTTGTCGGCCTGCGACCCCAGATCGGTTCCCTCGATGCGGTGCGAGCCGTGCCGGGCGATCACCATGAGCGACGGTTCGATCTCGTCGGCCCACTTGAGCATGGCGTCGAACGGTTTGCCAATCAGGACCTGCGTCTCGGTCTCGACGTCGGGATACTCGCTCGCCATGACCTGTGCCCGCTTGAGATTGGCCTTGCACAGCCGCAGGAGACCCTTGTCGATGATGTTGTTGTGAAGTTCCTCCTGCTCCTCGAACTTGAACACCTTCGACGCCTGGACCGAGAGCACGTCCTTGATGTTGTTAAAGACGACGTGGTGGTACTGGACGTCGAACGCGCTCGCGATAAACAGTTTGGCCCCGTACTCCTGCGCCATCTCGAGTGCGACCCGGAGGCCTTTGTACGCGTACGCCGATCCGTCCACACCGATCAGCCAGTTGCCCCCTGCAAGTGGCGTTTGATTGCGAACGATCAATACGTCCCTGTCGATTCGGCGAACGGCCCGGGCGACGACTCCACCCAGCTGACTCCTCTTCTGGCGGCCGAGCCCGTGCGCGCCCATGACGACGAGGTCGTACTCCCGGCCGGACGTGCCGGCGAGCTTGTCTTCCTGTTCCTCTTCTTCCGCGATGAGCCGTCCGTTTTCGCCCATCTGTACATCACTTCGCTGCGTCTCGCTGCCGTCGTAGTTGTGGGCGATGTTCGGATCGAAACCGATCAGGCTGGGGAGCCGTCCACCTCCACGGTTCGACTCGTTGATGATTTCCTCGTAGTTGATCCCCTCCAGCAGTTGCCGCGTCGCGTTGACGCCGGCCTCGGTGCACCGCCTGTGGAGGAGGTCGAGGAAACTGTCCGAGATGAGTTGAAGTCCCTTCTCGATCAGCTTGTCGTGGATCTTACGCTGCCGACGAATCTCCGCCGGTTCCTGGAACTGTGCGGGCAAACCGATCTCGAGCTGCCGAAACCGAATGTCGTGGAGTCGCGCCGCATATACATGGGACCCCGTGAGGCGGCCTTCGGAAAGCTTGCACACCTCGATCGCCCGGTCGACGGCCCAGTCGGACTCGAGGGAGTTGTCGACGGGTACGAGAAGCTCTCGATACATGGCACTCCCGTTCGCGCGGTGGATGGAATTCCCTGCGGAACGGGCGCGCCCCTCCCCCCGGGAGTCGGCAACGCCACCTCACGCTTTTCTTACTCGGCCGTCACGACGGCCCGGGAATTCTATGGATCTATGAAGCCGATACGAGCCGAGAGCGGCTCGCCGGATCGCTCTCAATCACCCCGCCGAGATACCGAGCGCCGTAGGGCGCGTGAGGAAGGTGGGGTTGCCCCCCACGATTGTCAAAGCCCCTCAACCAACGTTCGGCCACTCCAATCTCCGGGTCCATACGCGAGCCAGAACTGCAACCAGAAGGGCGGCGATCACGGCGACGAGAAGTGCGGGAAACCACCCTTCCGAAGGAGCGCCGCCGGATGCCTGGACGCCTGCGAGAGCCTCCTGCAACGGCCGGTACGGGTTCCACCGGGCGACTTCACGGGTCCACCCCGCCACGGGAGTGCGGAAGAATCCCGCGAAATGAAGGAGCAGCAGCGAGACTGCGGCGCTCACGAGGGCGGCCTCTGCGAGCGACTGAACGATCGCCGCGAGGATGCGGCCCAAGATGTTGGCTGTGGCCAATGCCACGACCATGGCAACGGCGAGATCGCCGAGATCTTCTCCGGTCGCGGTGCCGGCCGTCCACACGAGGACGATCGTGACGGGCAACAGCTGGACGATGTCGAGTGCAGTCCCCGCAAGGACCGCCTCCGCGAACCATCGTCGACGCGAATAGCCGGTCAGGAAGATCGCGTCGAGCCAGCCGGTACGCGCATCGCGGACCGTAGGGATGGCCGAACCGAAGGTCGCGAAAAAGATGAAGAACACGCCAAACACCGCGGTCCTGTGCGGGGCCGCCGCGTCGCTCAGGGCCACCGGAGCGAGGAGCAGCATAGGTACGGCGACGTTCCAGACGAACAGACGCTTCCGAGCCAGGGCGGTGCGCCACGCGAGAGACCAGACCGTCACGACGTCCTCCGCCATGCGTCCGTCTTCAGGCGCTGTCCGGTCACCTGGAAATAGGCCTCCTGCAAGCTGGGCTCGCGGACGCGCACGGCCGTGACATGCGCCCCCGCTCCGAAGAGCCATTCCAGGAGCCCGGGAAGCGAGGTGGCCGGATCGGGGGTGCGAAACGTGAGGTGATCCCCGTCCTTCTCGACTCTGGTGATCCCTGCCGGCAGTTCCTCCGGGACGCTCCCCCCCGGGTATCCGCCGGGAGCGAACGAGATGTCGATTCGCGCGTCGTCCGACAGGTTCGCGACGAAGCTGGAGGGGACGTCGACCTCCAGGAGCCGCCCGTCCGTCATAAACCCCACACGATCACACAGGGTCGCCGCGAACGCGGGGTCGTGGGTCGACAGGATCACGCACTGGCCGCCATTCGCCGCCGCGCGCACCTCGGAACCGAGACGTTCCCTTGCGGCCGGGTCGAGCCCCGCGAGCGGCTCGTCGAGCAGGAGACAGTTCGCACGCGCCGCGAACGCGATGGCCAACCCCAGCCGATGCTCCGTGCCGCGAGAGTAGCTGGAAACGGCCCGTTGGCTCGCGTCGTCCAGGTCGAACCGGGCAAGGGCCTCGTCAGCGCGGCGCGACGCCTCCGTGGGAGCCTCTCCCCTCAGTCGCAACAAGGCAATCGCGTTGTCTCGCCCGGACAGCCAGCCCTGGAACACCGGGCGATCCAGCGCGAGGGACGGAGGGTTGTCGCCGCGCAGCGCAATCTCGGGAGTCGGTCGGTGTGCAGCCCGGGCGATGGCCCGGAGCAGGGTTGTCTTCCCGCATCCGTTCGGCCCGAGAAGCCCCAGTACCGCGCCCCGGTCCGCGGCCAGCGACACATCCCTGAGCGCGACCGTCCGGTCGGGGTAGACGAACCCCAGTCCCGAGACGCACACCTCCACCTGGTCACCTGAGGGCGCGGCGATGGTCACGGGACGATCGCCAACTCGTCCTCGAATACGGTGATGGCGTCGACGGGACACGAGGCGCACGCGGCGAGCAACTCGTCGCGTCCCACCGATTCCGGCGCGGCGAACACGGCGATCCCCTCGTCGTCGAGACGGAAGGCACCCTCCGATTCCGTGACGCAGTCGCCAAAGCCGACGCACAGATCGCGGTCGATCTCGATGCGAAGCGGGCCCACCACCCGGAGGTTGCGTGCGTCGTCGCTCACATGCCCTCGAGCCCGAGGTCGGTGCGGGCCTGATCCATGATCTCAGGAGTCAACTCCGCGATTCCGTGATCCCGCGCGTACTCCGTGTAGATCTTCTTCACCATCCCCCTCACGAAGGATGGGACGTGGCCCAGACGCTCGACCGCCTCCACCGACCATGTCACTCGTAGAGGCACCTCGGAGCCGCCGGTCGGCCCCGCCTCCTCGAATGCATCGTCGCGGCCGGTGGCCACGCCCGAACGGATGCCTTCGAACGGGGCCTCCGGGACCGTTCGGCCTCCGACCTTCACGCCCAGCGAACTCACGAGTTGCGTTTCCATCGGGTTGGTCAACATCGCCATCATCCGTTTGCACGATGGACAGCGGAAGACGGCCGTCAGCGTACCGTCACCGGGCAACTGCCGCTCCTCGAATGCCATCTGTTCGTCGCAGTCGACGCAAAGAAATTTCACCGGGCACCTCCGGCCGTCTCGTCGGACGCCATCGACTCCGCGAGCGTGCGGGCCAGATGCGCGAACACTCGCGCCGTCTCCGACTCCTCGCGCAGCCAGGTGGAAAGACGCCCTTCCTCGGCCGCGTCACCCAGGTCAGGGTCCAGGGGCAGACGCGTCAGTACCGGAACATCGAACCGCGCGGACAGGTCGTCTCCCGCGGCGCCCGCGTGAAGCGGTCCGACGTGTCCGCAACCTCCGCACCGGTATCCCGACATGTTCTCGACGATGCCGAACACCTCGATTCCCCGACGCGCACAGAGATCCAGCGACCGCGCTACGGCGTCGCCCGAAGCGCCCGACGGAATCGTCACGGCGAGGACCCCGGAGAGGCCCGGGACGAGCTCGTGGAGGTCGACCAGTCGCCGGGTTCCCGGGGGCAGGTCTACGAGAAGGACGTCCAGGCTGCCCCACGCCACGTCGGAGAGGAACTCCCGGAGGGCGCCGCGTTCCTGCGCACCTCGCCAGACGAAGCCCGCCTCGGCCGGCTCATGCCAGTCGACCGATGCGTCGTCGCGGACGAGGAGCGCCATCGACATCAGCGCGATCCCTCCTGCAGACCGGGCGGGCTCGATGTCGGTGTCCGACTGGGCAAGGCCGCCGCGCGCAACGCCGAGCATCCGTACGAGGCTCGGCCCGTTGAGATCAGCGTCCACGACTCCCACCCGCATGCCGCGGTGGGCCAACGCCGTCGCCACCGCTGCCGTCACGAGGCTCTTTCCCACACCGCCCTTCCCGCTCATGACACCGACGACGGAATCGACCGCTGCGAGCCGCTCGTCGACACGCTCTTGCTGACGTCCGACCTGATCACCAAGGTCCGACGACCCACCCTCGAGTTCTGCGTACGAGCGTATCTTCATGGCCATGAGTCGGTTACAGATCCCATCCGGCCTGCGCCAGCATCCAGAGGTTTATGACGATCACGACCAGCGCGGTAAGAGTGCCCAGAATACGAGGGCCGCGACAAGCGCGCCTGACACGAGACCCTCGAGATACTCCACCGGGCCACGACTCGTCCTCTCTCCCTGGCTGAACCGCGAGAGAGCCCTGCGCGCGACGCACCGTACTTCTTCCGCAGGCTTCCATGCAAGCGATGTTTCCGCCGACGCCGCGCGGCACTACCATTCGGCGGTCAGGCACGAGCGCTTCTCGCGAGGACCATATGACGCTGATCGGGTTTCACCGGACGTTGATCACGGTCGCCATCCTGTTCTGCGGAGGCTTCTCCGCCTGGGAGTACTCTGCGTACACTCGGGATGGAGGCTCCGGATCTCTCGCCCTCGCGATCGCCTTCGCGGTGATCACGGTCGGTCTGATCTACTACCTGATCAACCTGCAGCGCTTTCTCGACGGACGCACGAGCTGACCGAGTCGCCGACAGGGTCCACCGGTCTCGGGGCGGCGCGTCCCCTGTGGCTCCTCCTTGCCGCAGCGGCGTTCTTCCTCCTCCTCCTCTACCTCTTCGTCTCGTCGTTTCAACGGGCCGAAGTCCTTTCGTATGAACCGGGGGGCGACGAATCCAATCCGGCGCGTGGCGGTTTCGCGACGGATACGGTGACGCTGGATGCTCGGGACGGAGATGGATGGGTCTACTACAGCTTCGAGCGTGGCGCCACCGTGGATGGTACCGTCGACCCCGACTGGGACATCGCCGTGCAGCGCTTCCATTTCGTCACGAATGGCGGTGCGGGATATCCGGGCGAGGCGGGTGCCGTGGCCATTCCCCTCTCGTACGACGAAGTGATCGAGGCCCCGGAGTCCGGCTACTCCACGACGGAGGGAGCACTGCACGATGCGCCCTCCAACCCGGCCCTCGAGCGCTGGTACACGTACAGTTTTTTCGCCCACACACTCGAGCCGAAGCCGGAGACCTACGTGATCCGGACGTCCGACGGGCGCTTCGCCAAGCTGGGGGTGATCAGCTACTACTGTCCCGAGGCCACCCCGGGCTGTTTCACGTTTCGCTACGCCTATCAGGGAGGTGGCAGCAGCCGCCTGGTGGAGTGATCCCCCTTCAAAGGATGTCGGCCGCGCCCCGGAGAAGCAGTTCTTCGGCGAGGGACTCGCCGATACGCGCCGCTTCCGCCACGGGTCCCGTGGCACTCCCCTCGATCGGATCGACCGAGGAGTCGGCTGCGTAGACCGCGGCGCGTAGGGAAAGCCGTCCGTCGGCCACCGTCGCATACGCGGCGATCGGTACGTGGCACCCTCCTTCGAGCCGGCCGAGCAGGCGGCGTTCGGCAATTACGGCGGCCGCGGTTTCGGGGTCATGAAGGGGGGCGGCGAGCGCTCTCACCCGCCGGTCACTCGGCCTCGACTGGACGGCGAGCGCGCCCTGCCCGGGAGCCGGAAGCCACGAGGGAGGATCGAGCAGTACGGCACCCTCTGGCCACAAGCCGAGCCTTCTGAGTCCTGCTGCCGCCAGGATCACGCCGTCCAGCGCCCCCTCTCCGACCTTCGCCAGCCTCGTCTCGACGTTGCCCCGGACGGCTGCGACTTCGACGTCGATGAGCAGTCGCCGCACCTGGGCCGCCCGTCTGACCGACGACGTGCCGATTGTCAGCCCGCCCGGGTAGTCGTTCGGCGACGAAGCGCCACTACGCAACTCGGGCCGAACGACCAGAACGTCTCTCGCATCCTCGCGCAGCGGAATGGCTGCCAGGTGGTCATCCCCGGGCCGGTCGGTCGGAAGATCCTTCAGCGAGTGCACGACGAGATCGATCCTGCCGTCGTGCAGGGCGATCTCGAGATCCTCGGTAAACACACCCTTGCCTCCGATATCGGGCAGCGGCGTATCGGGATCGCGGTCTCCGGCCGTGGACAGGGTGACGTACTCGACGTGCAGTCCCGGGAAGGCGTCCGCCATCCGTTCGCCGACCCACTCCGCCTGTGCCCGGGCCAGCCGCGACCGACGTGAGCCGATGCGCACTCGGCCGAGGGCAGAGCCACCCGCTCGGGTCACCGGAGGTAGTAGACGACCAGGTAGGCGGCCAGCAGGATCGCGACCCACATAACCGTGTCTCCTGTGGACCAGGTGCGGCCCCAGATGCCTCGAGGTCCGTGGTGTCGTTGCACCCGCTCGACCGATCCTCGAACCGCCGCGACCGCTCCGTCGGTGACCTGGGCGTGGAACCGGCCGCCGACGCGGGCGAAGGCGCCGAGGATTCGAGGGATCGCCCGTCGGTAGACCCAGTCGGAATCGAGGACGGTCGACCTCATTTCTGCGGGATACAACCCGGTCCGCATGAGCACGGCGAAGGCGAGCGTCGCCCAGAGCAACAACTGCAGCTGCGTGATCACGTGGGTCGGCGTGTACACCTGGTAGTCCACGTCGTACGGGAGCAGCGCGTAGAGCGGCGCCGGAAAAACCCCGATCCCGATGCAAAGCGCCGCCATGCCACCCATGGCCAGCAACATGTTGGTTGGCGCTTCTTTGCAACGGATCCCGGAGTCATGCGCGAAGAAGGCGAAGAACGGAATCTTGATTCCCGAATGCTCCATCACCCCGGCCGATGCGAACGTGAGCCCGAGGAACGCCCAGAACATGCCGCCATCCCCTACAGCGGAGACGATCATCGACTTCGTGGCGAATCCGCTGAACAACGGGAACGCCGCGATCGACATCGCCCCGATGATGCAGAACGTGGCCGTGAGCGGCATGGACTTGTACAACCCACCGAGTTCGGACGCCTTCACCGTCCCTGCCCTGTAGAGAACCGCGCCCATCGACATGAACAGGAGGCCCTTGTAGGCCAGGTGGGCGAACGCGTGAGCCACCGCTCCGTTCAGAGCCAGCTCGGTTCCCACCCCGATCCCGACCACCATGAACCCGAGCTGGTTGTTCAGGCTGTATGCGAGCACGCGGCGCAGATCGTTCTCGATCACGGCGAAGAAGATCGGAAAAATCGTCATCACGATCCCGATCGGGATCAGGATCTCAGTCCCGGCGTATCCTCGGGCCAGCGCATAGATCGCGAGCTTCGTCGTGAAGGCACTGAGAAAGACCGTCCCCGTCACCGTGGCTTCCGGATAGGAATCCTGGAGCCAGTTGTGGAGGAAGGGGAACGCCGCCTTGATGCCGAAGGCGAGAAAGATGAGGTTCGTTCCGAGCGACCCCAACCCGAGATGGTCGAACGCCAGCGATCCCGTTGCCTGGTAGTGGAGGATCGCGCCGGCCAGCAGCAACACTCCCGACGTGACCTGAATGATCAGATAGCGCATACCCGCGCGGTATGACCGCTCGGTCCGGCTGGCCCAGATCAGAAAGACCGAGGCGACGGCAGTCAGTTCCCAATACACGAAGAGCGTGATCAGGTCTCCCGCGAAGACCGCTGCGATGCCGGCTCCGGCATACGCGGTTCCCGCTACGTGCTGGACGGCGTCCTTGACGTGCGCAGCGTAGACGACGGACAGAAACGCGACGATGTGGAAGATCAGCCCGAAGACGAGCGCCAGCTTGTCGATTCGGGCCAGCGTGAGCGTGTATCCGAGAAGCTCGATCTGCTGGTGCGCCCCCTCCGGAAGACCGAACAAGCCCAGCAACTGGACGGCGCTCAGCAGCGGCAACGCCAGGATGTAGAGCGTGCGGGCCCGCCCCCGAAACAGAGGGATGAAGAGGGCCCCGACGATCATGATCGAGGCGGGCGGCAGCCCCGCGAGAACGCTACTCATCGTAGTAGTCCTCGGCGCGCATCAGCACCCGGCGGAGTTGTTTGCCGGCCATGACGATGAAGAAGAACGCCGCGAAACCGAAAAACCCGTGCGCCCCGAACCACTCCTCCCACCGGAAGTCGACGTGTTTGTCGTAGAAGAGGTCGGCGACCACGAGCCCGACGCAGACGGCAGCGAGGGCCCATACCAGCCGGGTCACGTTCCGGGGGTTGTCGAGCCAGTCCTTGCCGGGCTCTCTCATGCGCCCACCAGCGGTGCGAGGAGCGCACGCACCTCATCCGCAAAGAAGAACAGCACGATGGAACCCGCGGCCGTGAAGCAGATCGGAAGGAGGCAGAACAGGGGGGCTTCCTTGATCTTCGGGCGCGCCGGCCCGTCCGGGACGGGGGAAAAGAACGCCCGGACTGGAATCGGCATCAGATAGGCGATATTCAGCAGCGAGCTCAGCAGCAGCACGGCGATCAGCGCCAACTGCCCCGCCTCGGCCGCGCCCAGCACGAGGAACCACTTGCTCCACGTCCCCCCGGTGGGAGGCAGTCCGATAACGCTTAGCGCCCCGATCGCGAAGCAGGCCATCGTGATCGGCATGGTGCGTCCCAGGCCGCGCATGTCGCTGATCTCGGTCTTGTGGGTCGCGACGTAGATCGCGCCCGCGGCGAAGAACAGGGTGATCTTCCCGAACGCATGCATCACGATGTGCATCCCGCCACCGATGATTCCATACGAATTTGCGAGCGCCGCACCGAGCACGATGTACGAGAGTTGACTGATGGTCGAGTAGGCCAGCCGGCGCTTCAGGTTGTCCTGTCGCATGGCGATCAGCGACGCCAGGAGAATCGTCGTTCCCGCCGCGTACATGAGCCAGACGTTGGCCCCGGTCGTCGTCAGGAGATCCAGCCCGAAGATGTACACGACGACCTTGAGGATCGTGAACACCCCGGCCTTCACGACCGCGACCGCGTGGAGCAGGGCGCTCACCGGTGTCGGTGCGACCATCGCGGCCGGAAGCCACCGATGGACCGGCATCAACGCCGCCTTGCCGGTCCCGAAGGCGTAGAGGAGAAGGAGCACCAGCACGACGCTGTCGGTCGCCTTCCCCGCCAGGATCCCGCCCTCTGTGAAATCGAGCGTCCCCGCCACGACCCATGTCCATACCACCGCGAGCAGCAACAGGGCGACAGAGGTCGACATCAGAATCGTGAGATAGGTCCGCGCGCCCTTCACCGCCTTCTCGGTTCCCGCGTGTGACACCAGCGGGTACGTCGCAAGCGTGAGCACTTCGTAGAAGACGAAGAGGGTGAGCAGGTTGCCGGCGAGCGCGACGCCCATGGTCGCGAAGATCGAGATGGCGAACGCGACGTAGTAACGCGTCTGGTTGCGCTCGTGATGAGCGCGCATATAGCCGATCGAGTAGACCGACGTCACGACCCACAACCCGGACGCGACGAGAGCGAAGAGCATTCCGAGCGGTTCGAGCGTGAACTCGATCGATATCCCCGGCAGTATCTCGAAGCAGGTCAGGGTCGGGCGTTCTCCCGCCATGACGGCCGGTACCAGCGACGCGACGACCGAGAAGAGGGCTCCGCCGGTAACGAGCGTCGCCGTCTCCCTCAGATTCGGCCGCCGACCCAGGACCAGGATCGCGAGGGCGCCTACCAGCGGAAGGCTCAGGACCAACCAGAGCGAGGTGGTCGCGCTCATGGTGCGCCGCTCAGGAGGGTCTCGGCCGCCTGGCGGGCAATGCTGACCGGCCCGGTCGACATCACACCGAACACGATCGTCGCGCCGATGAGAACCCATGTCGGAATCAGCATGCTCAGCGGTGCCTCACGTACTTCGCGTTCCGGATCGAGCGGCTCCTTGAAGTACGCGGTCTCGACCACCCTCCACACATAGGTGAGTGCCAGCAGGCTGCTCAGAAGGAGGAGGACCGCGATCCACCACCACCCCCTCTCGAGCGCAGCCTGGAGCAGGTACCATTTGCTGATAAAACCGACGGTGAGCGGCACGCCGATCAGACCGAGCCCGCCGATCACCCAGGCCATCATCGTGAACGGCATCCGGCGGCCCAGGCCCCGCATGTCGTCCAGGTCGACGGACTGCAGGCTGAACATGATGCAGCCCATGGCCATGAAGAGCCCGCCCTTCATAAGGGCGTGGTTGAACATGTGGATGATGCCGCCCGTCAAACCCGTGACCGAGGCGAAACTGATCCCGAGCACCATGTACCCGATCTGCGCCACGCTCGAGTACGCCAGCATGCGTTTGATGTCTGTCTGAAAGATCGCGACGGTTGAAGCGACGAAGATGCCGGCGAGCGAAAGCGGCATGAGGATCGTATCGAGCGCCCGGGCGCCGAAGACGAACTCCGGCCCGAACACGCTGAACATGAACCGCAGGAAGATGTAGACCGCCACCTTCGTCGCCGTCGCGGCAAGGAACGCCGTCACGACCGAAGGCGCGTAGGCGTACGCGTTCGGAAGCCAGATGTGGAGTGGGAACAACGCCATCTTCAGGCTGATCCCCACGGTGAGAAACCCGAAGGCCACCAGGACGGTCCTGAGTTCGGACGCCGCTGGCAGGCGCGCAGCCATGTCCGCCATGTTCAGCGTTCCGGTCATCATATACATGAGACCGATGCCGATGAGGATGAACGTCGCGCCGATCGTCCCCATCACCAGATACTGGAACGCGGCCGGGAGGGCCTGCCGTCGCCCCCCCATGCCGATCAGCGTGTACGACGACAGCGCCGAGATCTCGAGGAAAACAAAGAGGTTGAAGAGGTCGCCGGTGATCACGATTCCTAGAAGGCCCGTAAGACACAGCAGGTATACCGAGCAGAACAGATAGTGGCGGCCCTCGGGAATCTCCTCGGTGAGCGATCTCGGGGCGTACGTCAACACGATCGCGCCGATGGCCGAAACGAAGACCAGTACGAATGCGCTCAGTACGTCGATTCGGTACTCGATCCCCCAGGGCGCCGACCACCCGCCCATCTCGTAGCGGATCACGCCGCCGGAGAGGACATCCCCGAGGAGATGGAGCGCGATTCCGAACGTCAGCCAGCAGATGGCGATCGCGAAGCCGAGGACCAGCGAACGTCTGCGGAGAAGAATACAGAGCGGGGCCGCGACCAGCGGAACCACGATCTGGAGGACGGGGAGGTTCGACTCGATCACGCCGCGTCGTCCTGGGCCCGAATCTCGTCGTCCTCGATCGTTTCGTACGCCTCGCGGATTCTCACGATCAGGGCCAGCGCCACCGCGGTCGTGGCGACGCCGACGACGATCGCCGTCAGGATGAGCACCCCGGGAAGCGGATTTGAATAGACCGTGAAGTCTTCGCGCACGATCGGCGCGGTTCCGCCGCGGATCTTGCCTATCGATACGTACAGGAGAAAGACGGACGTCTGGAAGATGCTGAGGCCGATGACCTTCTTGATGAGGTTGGCGTGTGCGATCACGATGTAGAAGCCGGTCATCATCAGGAAGATGACGACCCAGTAGTTGTAGTAGTCGAGCACCGTTTCGATCATGCCCGACCCCGGCTGGCGAAGGCCGAAAAGACGGCGAACATCACCGATGCCACCGTCAGTCCCACTCCGAACTCTATGATCAGGAGACCCCAGTGCTGCCCGTGTGCCGGGTGGTCCGGGGTGAACACACCGTACTCCAGAAAGGCCCCACCGAGCGCCATCGTCGCGATGCCCGTGCCCGCGTAGATGAGCACTCCGACGGCGATGAGGGTTTCCACGAGTCGCTCCGGCGCGACCCGCTGAGCCTGGGAGAGCCCGAAGATCAGCGCGTAGAGGATGAACGCCGCAGCGAAGATGACGCCGGCCTGGAACCCGCCACCCGGGCCGTAGTCGCCGTGAAACTGGACGTAGAGTGCGAACAGGAGGATGAAGGGAATGACGGTCTTGGCCATCACCCGAAGGATGGTGAGTCGGGTCACGTCACGTCTTCCCCGGCCGCGGGGTCGGTTTCGTCGTCGTCAGGACGCGCTCGACTTCCGCGCAACAAGACGAGGACTCCGATGCCGGCCGTAAAGATCACGACGGTCTCACCGAGCGTATCGTACCCCCGGTAGCTACCCAGGACCGCAGTGACGACGTTGGGTATGTCGATGTCGTGCGCGGTCCGCTCGACATAGGAGGGGCTCGGGTAGACGTTGGCCGGAGCGGTCCCGTCGCCGAACGCCGGCATGTCGATCGTCCCGTACGCGAGGATCGCCCCGGTCACGGCGACGACGAGCAAGGGCAACACCGGAGAGCGTTCTTGCGCCCTGGCCCGCGTGGTGGTCAACGCCAGAGTGGCCAGGACGAGGATGGTCGAGATGCCGGCGCCCACCGCCGCCTCGGTGAACGCGACGTCGGGGGCATCGAGCAGCAGCATCCACGACGCGCCCAGGAAACTGTAGATCCCCATGAGCATGACCGCCGCGAACAGCTCACGCATGCGGACGACGGCAATCGCGGTCGCGGCCAGCAACGTGAGGATCAGCGCCGTCACAAGCTCGACTTCGAAGCTTATGAGGGGGGAGGTCACGAGGTTGCCTCCACGTCCCGCTCGTCCATGTCCGGAGACCCCGCCGGATCGTCAGCCAGTTCCGGGTCGAGACCGCTTGCGAGCGCCGCTTTCGCAAGCGCATGGGTTGCGGTGGGGCCGGTGATCCAGAGGAGGAGGAGGATCATCATGAGCTTGACGGTCACGAGGGACGGGCCGGCGTACAACATCAATCCGATAAGGACCAGTCCGGCCCCCATGGTGTCCGTGATCCCCGCCCCATGGATCCGCGTAAAGAAGTCGGGAAGTCGCATCACCCCCACTCCGCCGATCACGACGAACAGAGTTCCGACGAGGACGAGCCCGGTTCCGGCGGTCTGCAGAATCGTCTCCATTAGACGACGCCTCCCGAGGCGCCGGCGACGGGATCGTCTTCCGGGTCCCCGAAATGGCCATACCAGGAGAACCTCAGGACCGCGATGACGCCGATGAAATTCATGAGAGCGTAGACCAGCGCGAGGTCGAGAAAATCGGGGCGTCCGGTCAGGAACCCCATGACCGAGATCAGCAGGACCGTTTTGGTCCCGAACATGTTGAGCGCGAGGATCCGATCGAACACGGTCGGTCCCCGACTGGCGCGGATCAGCGCGAGCGCCATCGTGACGAGGATCCCGGCCATGGCGGCGGCGAACATCATGCCCTCCCCTCGAGGCGGCAGACGCGTCGGTCCATCTCTCCCGTCATCACGCCTTCAGCGGCCTCGTCGGTCAGGGCGTGAACGGTGATCGTGTCGCCTTCGGTATCGACGGATACAGTGCCGGGCGTGAGCGTGATGGAGTTCGCGTAGATCACTCGCCCCACATCCCCTCGTTGCCCCGCCTTCACTTCGATCATGCGGGGCCGAATGGGCAGACGCGGATTCAGGATCAGCGCCGCGACATCGAGATTCGATTTCACGATCTCCAGAAACAACCATGGCAGGTAGATGAGGAGCCGGGGCGGGAGGGCCAGGGGGTCGGGCCCATCCTCGACGATGCCCATGCGGTGGGAGAGGTAGAGCGAAAGCAGCACGGAGGCCACGCCAAGCGTGATCAGCAGAGGCTCGAATTTCCATGACCAGAGGACCCAGACTCCCGCGAGGGAGACGAGCAGACCGATCGTATACCTCACCGGCAGCGCTCCTGTGCACCGCGCTCGCTATCTGGTGGGGTGCTGAACATGAGGAAGACCCTCATCTGAATTTCAGTATGCCTGGTCGACCTGGATCCGACGAGTGCGGACCCACTGCCACCGACCGAAGAAGTCGATTGGGTCAGGATATTGGATAACGATCTGTATCCGACTTCCCGGAAACCGCCGGATCGTCGCTTGACCCGCGACGGTCGGAAGTTGACGGGCGGCGACCGTCGCGGCAATGGCATCCCGAATCGCCTGATCATCGCGCTCGGCCGCCAGGCTGGCCTGGCGCTGAACCTCTCCGACCAGCTGCCGGTAGTCGATCTCGCTCCCCGCGTACAGCACCGCGGCATACCCCGCCAGGGTCAGAAACAGGAGTCCGACGAGGCACCCGACCCGGCTCGCTCCGGCCGAACCCCGCATGCGACCTGCTACCATTGAGATTGGGCTCCGTCGACGACCTTCTGAACCAGGTTCTCGATGGCGACGAGGATGCCCTGGTCTTCCGTCTCGCTGCCGGGGACGTACTCGCCCGCGCCGCTGAGCCCCGAGCTCTGCCAGAGGATGGCGTTTTCCCGCCGGTCGAGAATCTCGACCTCCGCCGTGATCGTGACGCGACGCTGGAACACGTCCGCGCCCGTGCCCTCGACCGCATCGAAGTTGACTGCCGCGTCGGCGTAGCGGCGAATGACGGCGGTAATGATCGCGTCGGCCTCGTCCTCTGCCGCCAACTGGAGGCCCAGACGCTGTCGCGTCGCGGTCAGCAACTCGTCGGCCAGCGTCTCGGCCAGGCCGAACCGGGTGCTCAGGTTGTCCACGGGCCGTACGTACGCGGTCCGGATGTGGCTGGGAAGTCCACCCCCGCCCGAGAAGCTGTAGCAGCCCGCACTCGCCAGCGCGACGACAACCAGGAGGCACGACCCACCGTACTTCCTCAACACCCTTCTAACCATTGGGCGAAATGTCATAGATGTCCTCCGGCCATCGGTCTTCCTGCGGGATCACCCGCACCAACTGCCAACGAACGACGTTCGGCGTAACGTCGTCGCGGTATCGCGCTTCGCTGGGCCACGCGGGATCCTCTCCCCACTCGAGTACGATACGGCGGAGTAACCTGCTCCCTCGCCGCTCCTCGACCCGTTCGAGCCGTCCGTTGTCAAAATAGAAATATCGCACACTGCCGTCAGCAGTGGCATACCCGAGGACATCGAGGTCCCCGCTCCGGAAGCCTTCGACCGGACTCCCCGGTCCCGGGCGAAACACGCCGGCCATGGCGTAGAGAAACGTCGGCGGCGGGAACTGGACGTCCTCGATCTGCCCTCCGATCACGAGATCGTCGTCCACGAGGGCCGCCCGCATGGAGCCTTCGGCGGTGGAGTAGAGGTCGAGGCGGAAGCGGTCGGGCGGGTTCACGCGACTGGCGCCGTCACCTCGGAGGCGCCCCCGATCATCGGCGTACTCCCATTCGAAGACGACTCGCACCGGCACGGTCGTTCCGGTGGTCGCGACGGCCGTAGCGGCGATATCGCCGGGGTTGGTGAGCGGCTCGCCCCGTGCCATTGCCCCACCGCATCCCGCGAGGGAGAGCAGGAGCGCTGTGAGGCTGATGGAGGCCGCGTCCGTCTTCATGGCCATCAACGTACGAAGCGCCTCGAAACGGCGCCAAGCAAGCCGCTGAATGACGTCATCCTTCTGGAAGCAAGCGCTGCAGTGCCTCGCGAATTTCGACGGGCATGCGGGCGGGCCGGCCCTGCGCATTCGCACTGACGAGGACGGTTCGAGCCGTTGCCGCGACCACTCCGTCGGTCGCGCGAATCACTCGATAGGCGAACACGATGTCGCGGCTGCGAACACGCTCGACCCACGTCTCGATTACCGCGACCTCGTCGTAGAGCAAAGGGGCCAGATACTCGAGCTCGGCTCGTGTCACGGGGAGGAGAAGGCCGCCTCGCTCGAGGTCAGCGTACGAGATGCCTGCGTCCCGCATGAGGGCCGTGCGGCCCAACT
This sequence comes from Gemmatimonadota bacterium, assembly GCA_048060725.1. GTDB lineage: Bacteria > Gemmatimonadota > Gemmatimonadetes > Palauibacterales > Palauibacteraceae > Palauibacter. The sequence continues at coordinate 44,260 of JBGMQU010000006.1, forward strand.
CGCACCAGATAAGATAGTTGCTGTGGTGAGCACGCCCCATCTGGTCGGTCTCCGCGTACCGCACCCGCACCTCGACCGATCCGATCATCTGCGGTGTGTCGTCCGTGTTTGACGTTTCCACGCCCCGACCGTCAGCTTGCGCCGATGAGTCAGCGGACCGTGGTCATCTCCGACGTACACCTCGGCGCCATCCCGGCGGCCGGCGAGGCGTCGTTTCTGTCGTTTCTCCGCCGGGTCGACCGACTCGCGGACGACCTCCTCATCAACGGCGATCTTTTCGATTTCTGGTACGAATACGATCAGGTCGTCCCACGGGGGCACTTCGCGATCCTGTCGGCGATCCACGAGCTCGTGCGAGGCGGGATGCCCGTCCGGTTCCTGGGCGGGAACCACGACGGGTGGGCCCGCACCTTCCTCAGCGATGAGGTGGGAATGGAGATCGTGGAAGGTCCGGTCGTTCTGACAGTCGGCGGCCGTTCGGCGTACGTGGCGCACGGCGACGGCCTGGGCGGTGGCGACTGGGGGTACCGTGCCCTCAAATGGGCGTCGCACAGTTGGCCGGGACGACGCGCCTTCCGCATGATCCACCCCGGCCTCGGGATCCCCCTCGCTCGCCGGGCGAGTCGGACAGAGACTCGAGGAAGCGGTAACCCGGAACATGTGTCGCCCCGCGCGGCGCGTCTCGAAGGGCTCGCACGGGACATACTGGCCGAACGTCACGACATCGACCTCGTCATCTTCGGACACACGCACCGGCCTCAACTCGAGGAGATCCGTCCGGGCAGATTCTATCTGAACGCCGGCGACTGGATCCACCATGCGAGCTACGCGGTCGTCACACCGGAGGGCATCGAACTCGTCATGGATGCGACCCGCGGATCCTGAGCTGCGGACGCCGGTCTGCCTGGACCATTCAACCATCGAGGCCCACCCGCTCGAGATGCTCGATGGGCGAACCGAGAAAACGTGCCGCGGTCCCGCCGAACCGTTCCGCGTCGTCCGTGACGAAGTACTCGCGCGACGGGGCCGTCTCGCCCCCCCCGGCCAACCCGAGTTCGTCAAGGATTGCGGCCGTCTCGCGGGCGGTCGCCTCGGCCGAGTCGACGAGCCGTACGTCCGGCCCGGCGATCTCCTCGAGGAGCGGGCGCAACAGAGGATAGTGGGTGCACCCCAGAACCAGGGTGTCGATGGCGGCCGCCAGCAGGTCGCCCAGATACCGTCGCGCGGTGAGCTCCGCCACCTCTCCGGTGACCCATCCCTCTTCCGCCAGGGCGACGAAAAGAGGACACGCCCGTGAGCGAACCGTGGCGTCTGTTCTGTGCCGCCGGATGGCGCGCTCGTAGACGCCGCTGTCGATCGTTCCCTGCGTGCCGATCACGCCGATCACGCCGGATCGAGTCACGTCCGCCGCCTCGCGCGCGCCCGGTCCCACGACGCCGACGACTGGCACGTCGAGCCGTTCCGTCAGGCCCGAGCAGGCGTGAGCAGTCGCCGTATTGCACGCGATCACCAGCGCCTTTATGCCACGGCCCATGAGAAACATCGCTGCTTCGTCCGCGTATCGCCGGATCGTATCCGGCGACTTGGGACCGTACGGGACGCGTGCCGTGTCGCCGAGATACACCGTGGATTCATCGGGGAGTCGTTCGTGGATCGCGCGAAGCACGGTCAGTCCCCCGACCCCGGAATCGAACACGCCGATCGGCGCTCGTCGGCTCGTCGTCACGGGACGGGTACTCTGAGACCGACCGACGCCCTGGCGGTCCCGTCGGGCGGAGCATCGATCGTGGCCTCGAAATCCCAGAAATGCGTAGACACCCACGCGTCGAGCCCGCTGACGAAGGCGATGAACACGGACATGACGATCCAGTTCTCGCGCTGCCGTGTACGAGAATCGACCAGGCCGTCGTCGGTCGGCTCGATCTTCTTCGCGGCACTCAACTTGGCCGAACTCTTGAACACCATGAAGAGACTGATCGCCTCGGCGCCGAAGTAAATCGCACCTCGTTCGGGCCTGCCGACCTCGACCTGTCCCCAGCCGGGGAGGACCAGTGAGCGGCCGAAGGCCCCGAGCGGACTGATGGGCGGGACGGTGTCGGCGCGGGCCGAGAGCGAATCCTGGTCGACCACGACGACAGGCTCAGGGACTCGCTCCGGCTCCTGGGCGTCGAGGCTCTGAGGGGCAAGAAGGCAGCTCAACCCGAGGATCCGTGCGATGACCGGCAGGCGAAAATTGGCGGGAACGTGTGGGAATCGAACCCACCCGGGACGCGTGAACGCCCCATAACGGTTTTGAAGACCGCAGGCGACACCAGTCACCATCCGCTCCCTCATCCTCCTCATCCTCGCGCGACGTGAGACACAACGCTAGCCAGCGCGGGCGATGACCTCGATTTCGACCAGCGCCCCCTTGGGGAGCGTCCGAACAGCCACGGTAGACCGGGCCGGGTACGGCTCGTCGAACGATCCGGCATACACATCGTTCACCGCGGCGAAGTCGTCCATCGACACCAGAAAGACCGTGGTCTTCACGACGTTGGAGAACGACAATCCCGCTTCCTCCAGTACCGCACCGAGGTTGGCCATCACTCTGCTCGCCTGCCCCGCGGCATCATCTCCTACCAACTCCATGGTCTCGGGGTCCAGGGCTACCTGACCCGCCGAGAAGAACAGTTCGCCCGCCCAGAATCCCTGCGAGTAGGGTCCGATGGCTCTCGGCGCGCTGTCGGTGTGAATCGATCCGGATCGAGTCAATCCCGAACTCCTCTCCTTGCGTCGTGTCGGTGGGGTCCGGTAACCTCCGCCCGACAGGTCCCGGATGGGGTGTAGGGGGAAGACCCCACGGTCAAATCCGAGGGGAGCGACCGGGCGCGAAGATACGACGAACCCTCGAAGAGCGCCAAAGAAGAACGCATGTCCGAGGCCTCCGCGAGACAAACCGCGGCCCGGCTGACACGCGACACCTTTCTCGGGTTCGCGCTCTCGGTCCAGGAGTATTTCGCCCTTCTTGGTCGGCTGCTCCGCGCATCCGTTACGCGACCGTTCTATCTCGGCGATCTCGTACAACAGATGGACACGATCGGGGTGGGCTCCATCTTCATCGTCGTGCTCACCGGATTCTTCACCGGAATGGTGCTCGCGCTGCAATCTGCCGTGGAGATGGAGCAGTTCGGGGCGACCATCTACATCGGGCGCCTGGTCGGTGCGAGCGCTGTCCGAGAACTGGGACCGGTTCTCACCGCCCTGATGGTGACCGGGCGGGCGGGCGCAGGAATGGCGGCGGCGATCGGGGCGATGAAGGTAACCGAGCAGGTGGACGCCCTGCGGACGATGGGTGTGGACCCGGTTCGAAAGCTTGTCGCGCCGCGCTTCCTGGCCGCGATCATCATGCTCCCCCTGCTGACCGTCATCGCCGACGTGATCGCGATCGCCGGCGGCCTGCTGATCGCCGTGACCAGGCTTCACCTCACCGCCGATCTCTACATGCGGTCCGTCTACTCGGCGCTCGCCGACAACGGCTTCGTATTTCGGTACATCCCCATCGATCTCGTGCAGGGACTCGGCAAGCCGATCGTGTTCGGAGCCCTGATGGCGCTGACGAGCTGCTACTACGGGCTGCGGACGGAAGGGGGAACCGAGGGGGTGGGTCGGGCGACGACACAGGCCGTGGTGACGACGTCGATTCTCGTTCTGGCCACGGACTATTTCTTGACCCAACTGATCATCGCCTTTCTGCTATGAGTGCCGAAACGCCGCCCCCGGAGAACGAATCGGTTTCCGACCCGGGGAGTGAAGCCGAGCGATTCAGGGCCGAGGTCCGTGAGGAGATTCGCCGCGAGATCGGTCCTGCGTCCGAGCCCGCCGTCGGTTCCATTTCGAACGTCGCCGCGACTCCCATGGTGAGCCTTTGCGACGTACGACTGTCGTTTGGCAGCCACCAGGTACTGAAGGGCATCAGCTTCGATGTGCACCAGGGAGAGACGTTCTGTATCCTCGGTGGCTCCGGAGTCGGCAAGTCCACGATCCTCCGTCTCATCCTGCGTTTGCTCCACCCGACGGCCGGCGATGTGCTCATCGAGGGGCGTGACATCACGACCGTTTCGCAACGCGACGTGCTTGCACTCAGGGAGCGGATGGGGATGGTCTTTCAGGGGTCGGCGCTCTTCGATTCGCTGTCGGTTCGGGACAACATCGCCTTCCCCCTGTACGAGCATACGCAGCAGTCCGAGGAGGAGATCGATGACCGCACGCGCGAGGTCCTGAGTTTCGTGGACCTCGACCCCGAGGACGTACTGGAACTCCTGCCGGCCGAACTCTCCGGCGGAATGCGGAAGCGGGTCGCCATCGCGAGGGCGATCGTCCACGAGCCGCCGATCATTCTGTTCGACGAGCCGACCAGCGGGCTCGATCCGATCACGACGCGGACCATCGACGAGTTAATCCTGAAACTTCGCCGGGATCTGGATGTTTCTGCCGTCGTGGTCACGCACGATCTGACGTCGGCAGCGAGAATCGCCACCGAGTCTGCGCTGCTGCAGGACGGAAAGATTATCTTCAAGGGAACCCCGGAAGAGATGCATGCGTCCGAGATCGACTACGTTCAATCGTTCCTCGCCTGAGAGGGGTGGGAACCCCGATGAGAGGCCGAGGCAATGTCGCTGCGGCAGGATGGAGTAGGGTGACGATGAGAGATGCGTGGGAAGCGGCGAATGCGTAGGTCACGCGCGATCACGTGGGACCAGGTTCGGGTGGGCATGGTGCTGATCGTGGCGCTCGGACTCCTCGGCGTGGGTGTCTTTTTCATCGGCAACGTCGGCGATCAGTTCGGGAACCGATACCGGCTCGTCACCCTGATGAAATCCGCGGCGGGCATCTCCGTCGGTGCCCCGGTCCAGGTCGCCGGCCAGAACGTCGGTCAGGTCGTCGACGTTGAGTTCATTCGGCCCGAGAACCGGCCCGTGACGGGTGAAGCGGTGGCCGTGTTCCTCGGCGTGGACGTGCGCGTACGCGACCAGATCCGTGCGGACTCTCGGGCCCGGGTTCGCACGCAGGGGCTCCTGGGGGATCGGCTGATCGACATCGCTCCGGGGTCTACCGATCAGGCGGTTCTCGCGGATGGCGACACGCTCGACGCCGCCCCGGCAGTCAGTTACGAAGAGCTGCTCGGACAGGCCGCGGACGCGATCGAGAGTCTCACGACCCTCTCCGACGACCTCGCGGGAACGCTGCGCCGCGTCGCGAACGGCGAGGGCAGCATGGGGCAACTCCTCGTGGATGACGGGCTCTATCTGGGTATGGTGGAGTTGAACGACAACCTGAACGCCGTCCTCGGACCGATCGCGGAGGGAGAGGGTTCTCTGGCTCGATTGCTTCGCGAGGACGAGTTGTACGACCGGATCGTCTCCGCCACGGGATCGCTCGATTCGATCGTCTCTCTGGCTGCGGGCGGCGGCGGGACGCTCGGGCAGCTGCTGACATCGGACTCTCTGTATCGGGCGCTTACTTCTTCCGCGGCGCGGGCCGACGCGCTACTGGCCTCGGTCGAACGCGGGGAAGGATCGATGGGGCAACTCGTGACCGACGAACGACTCTACGAGGAACTGCTGAAGACCATCGTCGACCTGAACGCCTTTCTTCAGGATGTACGGACGAACCCGAAGAAGTTCATGCCCACGATAAAGGTCTTCTAGAAGGCTGTTGAGGTCTTCTAGAAGGCTGGTTGATCACCCTGGTGGGTTACGCCGATTCCTCCAGCAATTCGTGCCAGGTCACCAGCGACAGCACTTCGAACTCGCGGGCTCCGGAGGGGAGCACGACGTTCACCACATCTCCCGGTCTCTTCCCCAGCAGGGCACGTCCGATCGGAGACTCCATCGAGATTTCGTTGGCATCGAAATCGAGAGTTTCACCGATCGTGATCGCGAAGACTTCGACCTCGCCATCGGCATCCCTGACCTCGACCTTCGAGCCGAAGCCGATCCGGTCTTCCGGGACATGTTCGATATCGATCTCACCCAGCTGAGACATCCGTCGCGCCAGATAGTCGAGTCGGGCCGATACGAACCCCTGCCGCTCGAGCGCGGCCGTGTACTCGGAGTTCTCTCTCAGATCGCCCTGGGCGACCGCTTTTTCGATCTCACGGGGAAGAATGATGTTCAACTCGTGGACGAGCGCCTCGGCTTCTTCGCCCAGCTGTTGTCTGATTTTTTCCAGCATTGGTTTCCTCCCGCGTCGGTCCGGTATGGCGGGACACAAAAAAAATCGAGGCGTACTCCCGAAAGAGACGCCCCGGGGTGAAGTGGAGGCGGCGGGAATCGAACCCGCGTCCGCGAGCCCATCCACCACGGATTCTACGTGCGTAGTTCGCGAGAGGGTTTCTCGCCCGTCAGAGGCTCACGAACATCCTCATCCAGACCAGCCGCGAGCGGCTACGAACCGCTATCTCGCCACCTGAGCCTGCGGCCTGCTTCGGTGACACAGCCCGATTTGCGACGTCCCAGAGGAGCCCTCGGGCCCGGACCTCAAAGGGACGGGCTACGTAGTTTTACGCAGCCAGAGCCAATTCGTTGTTGGCACTTGAAGTGTTTTCCCGGGGTTTAACGAGGCTCCGAGCACCTCGGCACGCTACCGCGGCTTCTAGCACACACGTCGAAGCCGAATCGCCCCCAAATTCTCAATAAGCCGTCGGCGAGTCACGCCCGACGCATACGAATACACGGTCGGTCCTCCGAGGGTTCCGCGCAACTGGTACGTGTGACACGGATCGGCAAGTTTCGGGCCCGGCCGACGGGGCGCGGCGGGGTCCGGGTCTGCTTTGACAGGCTTCGAGAGTGGCCCATATACTCGATCCACCACGCGTTGCTCCCACCGTTGGCCGTCAGGGCCCGAGGAGGCTGCGCGAGTGCTGACAAGGGACAACGTCCCCCTTTCCGGGGGAGGAGATATATATATGCGGCTTCGGGAGTTTTTCTCGGACGAGACGATCAATCTCGATCTCGCGGCGGAGACGAAAGACGACGCTCTCAAAGAACTCGTGTCCGTGTTCAGTCTGGACGAAAAGTCCGACGGCATCCTCTATAAGATGCTCAAGCGGCGTGAGAACCTCGGGTCTACGGGGATCGGGCGCGCGATCGCGATTCCACACTGCCGTTCGCTCGTCGTCAACCGGCTCCGCGTCGCGTTCGGGCGCAAGACGTCCGGGCTCGACTTCAAGGCCATCGACGAAAAGCCGGTTCGCTACATCTTTCTGATCGTCGCGCCTCCCCTCGAGGTGTCGAATCAGTATCTGGAAGTGCTCGGAAAGATCGCTCAGTTCGTGAAAGACCCCGATGTTCCCGACACGCTGGCGACGCTGGATTCGCCCGAGGGGTTTCTCGCCCTTCTCGAGTCGAAGGGCATCTGAACGACAGATCCGGAGGTCGACAGTGCACGCACAACTCGAACTGTTGCTCGAGATTCAGGATCTTCAGACGCAGCGCCAGGGGATGGAGGACGGAACTCTCGCGGTCGTAGAGTCGGACGTGTTCGCGGTCGAGATCGGTGAGGCCATCGTTGTCCTCGATGAGAAGGTCGGCGAGCTACGGGAACGGCTGACCGAAGAAATTGGAGAGCGTTATCGTCGGATGGCCGCAAAAGGAATGCGTGCGGTCTCCCCGGTACTCAACGGGATTTGTTACGGGTGCTTCATGGCGGTCGCGACGGCCCGGGCGGCGGAAGCCGGACGAAACTCCCGCGTCGAGAATTGCGAACACTGTGGACGCTTCCTCTACCATGTCGACTGACGCCGGAATGTCAGTTCGCCAACACTCTTCCTTCCGCTACCCTGCGGGTCACGCCCGAACGGTCGAGGTACTCGAGTAGCGGAATCAGATACTTGCGAGAGAGACCGAATTCCGTCTTGAACACGCGCGGTGACGCCGGCGCACTGTTCGCGAGTATGGCCCGCACCCGCACGATCGCGCCGTCTACGGCCGCACCGTCCATGTAGATCTCGGGCGTCACGGCTCGCGCGTCTCCCTCTTCCACGAGCAGACGAAGTAGATCGTCCAGCACGGCCCGCTCGATCCGCAGCGACGATCCGAGATCGTTCACCGTGGGCGGTTGAAGCCCCCCCTCACCGAGAGTGGCACGCAACTGCTCGAGTTGGTCGCGTTCCGTATCGGTCAGGGTCGCCCCGGAGCCGGGAACGGATACCCGCGGACCCGACGCTTGAAGGGTACCCGCCTCCAGATGCCTCTCCAGGCACGCCCGCACGAGTTCCGGGGAGCGGTCGTCCGAGAGCGCCGACCGGACGGACTCGAGGGATACCCCGGCCGACCGCCGATCGGCGGAGTGGAGTCGGACGACCGTGTCCATCACCGCGTGCATGGTGTCCTCCCGGGCGCCCAGCGAGAAACATCGATCCCCCAACTGAACGGCATCGCTCTCGTCTCGGGCCTCCTCGACGGCCCGTGGGGCGAGCCCCAGAGCAATCGGTGCGAAGGCGAGGTCGAGTCCCCGAGCGCCGGTAAGGTCGACGGCCGCCGAAAACGCGGCCTCACCGTCACCGTCGAGGATGGCCGACCAGGCCTCGACGCGCGGAGCCCACTCGCGAGGCGGATCGATCTCGCAGACGCGAATGCCGCCGATCGTGGTCACGGGGGAGTAGAAGCGAACGATGCCGCGGTCTCTCACTCTCGCGACGAGGGGTTCCTCGAGGACAAGCACGGCCCAGCCGGATTCTCCGGGTTTGATGGTCGAGGCGGCGTTTGTCGCCACGCGGGCCATGACTTCGCGAGTGCCGACGTAGACGCGGATTCGTTGAGAGTGTTCGACGGGTCGCCCCGGTCGGACAAGCGTGTCGATCCGGACGCCGAGCCGGGTGGCCGGTTCCCATCCCGGGTGCGTGACAAGTACCGTACCCCGCGCGGAGTCGGCTGCGCCGACCCCGACGAGGGCCACGGCACATCGGCGCCCCGCCGCCACCCTGCCTCGGGGGTCGCCATGTACCTCCAGACCGCGAACGCGGGAGGAGGCGGTGCCCGGGAGCAGGCGCACCGTTTCGCCGGACCGTACGGCCCCGCTCCAGACGGTACCGGTGACCACGGTTCCCGTGCCGTGAATCGAGAAGGCGCGGTCGACCGGCATCCGGAACACGTCGTCCTGCCGCCGTGACTCCACGGCCTGCGCTGCGTCCCGCAGCGACTCCCGAAGGTCATCGAGCCCTTCGCCAGTGACCGAGGGGACCGGGACGATCGGCCAGTCGCCAACCCCGCTCTCCTCGGGAAGGTCCCGGGTCGCCTCCTCCAGCCCCCACCACTGCTGGTAATTCTTCTGTTGCACTTTCTTGTGCAATGGGATCATCCAAGATAGAAGTTTCTTCAACCTCTACTGGCGGTGCTTTAGGTTTTTTCTCTTTCTTCTCAGGCTCAGGCGACACCATCATGCTTTGTGCGACAGCATCCATTGATCCCGGCTTAGGAGCATTTGGGTCTACAGCATTTGTGGTAGTGTCAGTCATCAGTTCACTTTCCGGTTCGCATGTGCAGCAAGGCTAATTAGAGTGTGTTTCAACGCATCTAGCGCCTTACACTCCAAGTAGAAATCATCTCTCGCTTCTTTATCTTTTGGCTCGGTAGCAAGCAATTGAGCGATTGAGTGAGCTTTAATGTAATCAATGGCATCACAAACAACCTCTTTCCGCTGCATAACAATAGCAGCAGCGGCAGCTAATTTATTATGTTGTTCTTGAGCCACACTCATTATTTTTCCTAGCACATTTATAGAGTAGTGTCAACCTGTTAAATCATTTATCTTTAATCCGAGGAGTGGATACCCCACCCCTCAGATTTTGTTGCACAAGTTGTGCATCAAGTGC
>JBGMQU010000007.1:0-52222 GCA_048060725.1 Gemmatimonadota bacterium
ATGGGCCCGGGAAGATTTGAACTTCCGACCTCTCGCTTATCAGGCGAGCGCTCTAACCAGGCTGAGCTACGGGCCCCAGACGAACACGGCGCCCTGGGCCGTTCGGCCGGGCGCCGGAGGCAGAATTCTACCGGCTTTGCGACCGCCCTTCAAGGTTCAGCCGGGGGAGTGGTCTTCACGTCGGCGGATCATCTCCCGGAGGACGACGACGTCCTGTCGATCCTGGGGTCGGTCCGCGGCTTCCTTGAGTCGCATGATGTCGGAGAGGTCGGCAGCATGCAGAGTCGTCCCGTACACCTCGAACTCCACGGCTGCGGGGAGCAGGGCGTCGAAATCGAGGCCGCCGGCAGGCGAGAAGATGAGGTCGAGTCGGCCGGCCTCGGTGATGAGATTCCACATCTCGCCGCGACCGAGGGCTCGCGCATCCCAGTCGTACGGAAGGCCCTCGGGCACGCTCTCCGTGTAGACCCGCGCCCCGAGATCACGCAGGGCGTCCGCCAGGCGCGCCAGGTTCTCCGGGTCCCGCGCCGGCGTGATATCGGCGTCCGCCGTAACTCGCGGAAATCCCTGGAGCCTCGCCGCGAGGGCTCCGATGAGCACGTACCGCACCCCGTGCGCATCAAGGGCTGTGATCAGCCGCTCGGGGTCGAACGGGGTCGCGTTAGACACGGCGTGCGGCCGCCTCGAATCGGCTGAGGTTCGCCACCTCCGCCAGTCGTTGTTCGGGGCTCAGCCGCAGGATGCGATCGACGTCGTCGAGCATGTGAGAATCGGCGGTCGGCCGCAGCCGGAGGTCGCCAGACAGCTCGAAGCCGGCCGCGCCGAGCAGCCGCCCGAGCGTCGACCAGCCAGGGTCCGTCTGACCACGCTCGATTCTGGCCACTACGGACTGCGCGGTCGCGGCACGGCGAGCGAGCTCACGTTGGCTCAGGCCGGCTCGAAGCCGGGCGGTCCGTACCAGACGGCCGGCATTCGTCTCATTGACCATAGGGTATGATAGCTAATAAGCTATCATCGATGCAACCGCCGTCGACGCCCGACGCAGAGGCCAAGCGCATACGGCTGCGCCTGCGAATCGCACCCCGACCTTCTTCCCCCTCGCCTCGCCACCGTCTACTTTTGACCTCATGAAAACGAGCAGATTTCTTGCGCCTCTGGCGCTGTCGATTCTTGTGGCGTGCAACACTCCGAACGCGATGGGCGAGGCGAACAGCTTGATCCTGTTCGCCGCCGATTCGTTGTGGCAGGAACTCGAGCAGGAGACGTACGAGGTCCTCGAGCAGACGATCTTCACCACGCGGGACGAGAAACAGTACGTCGTCACGGGGCTGTCCATCGACGACCCCGAGGCGGTCGATCTCGGGCTGTTTCGGAACGTGCTGGTATTCGGCGGCCCCGACGATCCGGCCCTCCAGGAGGTGGCGGAGGCGGGGGGCTTCGTGTTGAGCACGATGGAGCCCGGACGGGTGTTTCAGGTCCGGAACGTCTGGGCGCGGAACCAGATGGTCACGGGCGTCTACCTGCGCCGGCGGTTCGAAGTCGACACCTGGCGGAAGGCGCTGCCTTCCGTGCTGACCGCGGTCGATCTGAGCTATCGCGCCTGGGTGATCAACAGGATGTTCGCGACGCCGCCCGATACGGCGCTGGCGACCGACCTTTCCCGGCGGTTCGGGTTCGGCATCACCGTCCCGTTGGTCTACAAGCACGTGGTACGCGAGACCGAGCCGGGCGACAGCCTCGTGATCATCCGGAACGACAACCCCGACCCGTCGGTCCTGATCCGGTCGATTCTCATCGACTGGCGCCCGACGGTCGATTCCCTGAGCGCCGACCTCGCGCTGGAATGGCGGGCGAGCCTCGACGACGTGCAGTACAACGTCGCGCAGGGGATCAACACCGATCGTTCGTCCATCACCCGGTTCACCGTGGATGGGTACCCGGCCCTGGAGGTCACCGGCGTCTGGCAGGACGAGGCCGGCAATTTCCCGGCGGCCGGACCGTTCATCGCCTGGCTGGTCGACTGTCCGTCGCGCACCTACTTCATCGATGCGTACCTCTACGCCCCCGACAAACCCAAATACGAGTACATGCTCCAGCTTCAGGAGATCCTTGGCTCGTTCACCTGCGGATGATGTCCGTCCGCTAGAAAGCGTCTTCACACCCTCACAATGAGCTTCGTCCACCTCCATACTCACAGCGAGTATTCGCTGCTCGACGGCGCGAACCGCATCGACGACCTGATCGACACCGCGATTCGCATGGACATGCCCGCGATCGCCCTGACGGATCACGGGAATCTCTACGGCGCCTGGGAGTTCCAGGAAAAGGCTCGCGAGAAGAAGATCAAACCGATCATCGGGTGCGAGATGTACGTCGCGTACGGAGATCGGAGGTCGCGGGAGCGGGTCGAGCGCGCCCCCGGCCAGTATGCGCACCTCGTCCTGCTCTCGATGAACAAGACGGGGTATCACAACCTCGTGAAGCTCTCATCGATCGGGTACACCGAAGGTTTCTACCGTCGGCCGCGTGTCGATCACGAGGTGCTGGAGAAGTACTCGGAGGGCCTCGTGTGTCTCTCGGCCTGTCTCGCGGGCGAGGTCGCGAAATATCTCCAGCACGAGCGCTACGACGACGCGAAGGCCGCCGCTGAGTGGCACGCGCGCGTCTTCGACGGACGCTACTGGCTGGAGCTGCAGGACCACGGAATCCCCGACCAGAAGAAGGTCAACGGCGGAATCATCCAGATCGCCGAGGAGCTCGGCCTGCCGCTCGTCATCACCAACGACGCCCATTATCTCGAGCGCGGGGACGCGGACGCGCACGACACGCTGCTCTGTATCGGCACGGGGAAGGACAAGGACGATCCGAACCGGCTGAAGTTTTTCGGCGAGGAGAGCTACTTCAAGTCTGCCGAGGAAATGGGCGAGCTGTTCCCCGATCGCCCCGAGCTGCTGAAGCACACGGTCGAGATTGCCGAAATGTGCGACGTGCAGTTCACGAAGAAGTACCACCTGCCGAACTTTCCGCTGGAAGAGGCCTTCGACGACCCGATGGAGATGCTCCGGGCGAAGTCGGAGGAGGGCGCTCGGAAACGGTACGGTGACCCGCTGCCGGACGAGGTCTCGGAGCGACTCACCTATGAGCTCGGCGTCATCGAGAAGACGGGGTACGCGGGCTACCTGCTGATCGTCTGGGATTTCATCGAAGCGGCCCGCGATCGCGGGATCCCCGTCGGGCCCGGCCGTGGTTCGGCTGCCGGCTCGATCATCTGCTATTCGTTGAGGATCACGGACGTCGACCCGCTCGCGTTCGGCCTGATCTTCGAGCGGTTCCTCACTCCCGATCGCGTGTCGATGCCCGACATCGACGTGGATTTCTGCTACGAGCGTCGGGGCGAGATCATCGAGTACGTCCGGGAGCGGTACGGCCACGAATCCGTGGGCCAGATCATCACGTTCGGGACGATGAAGGCGCGTGCGGCGATCAGAGACGTCGGTCGTGTGCTGGGGTTCGCGCCATCCGACACCGACCGGCTCGCGAAGCTCGTTCCGAACGTTCCCGGGGCGGCCATGACCGTGAGCGAGGCCAGGAAGGACGTGCGTGAGCTAAGGGACCTCGACAAGGACGACCCGAAGGTCACGAAGCTGCTCGACTACGTCGAGAGAATCGAGGGACTCTCGCGGCACAGTTCCGTCCACGCGGCGGGCGTCGTGATCGCCCCCGGCCCGCTCGATGAGTACGTCCCGGTCTGCAACGATACGAAGAGCAAGACCAGGTCGGTGATCACGCAGTTCGACATGAACGCGCTCGAAGCGGCCGGGATGCTCAAGATGGACTTCCTGGGTCTCCGGACGCTGACGGTGATCCACGATGCGTGCGCGATGGTCGAGGAGCGCCACGGCGTGAAGGTGGACTGGGACGAGATCGGCCTCGAGGACCCGGCCGTCTACGAGATGCTCGCCGCCGGCCGGACGAGCGGGATCTTCCAGTTCGAGTCGAGCCTCGCGACGGAGAAACTCCGTGCGATGCGGTGCGACCAATTCGACGATCTCGTGGCGGTCAGCGCGCTCATCCGCCCCGGCCCGCTCGATTCGGGGATGACCGACGTCTTCATCAAGCGGAAACGCGGGTTCGAGGCGGTCGAGTATCCGCACCCCGACCTCGCCGAAGTGCTCGAGCCGACGTTCGGCGTCATCACCTACCAGGAGCAGGTGATGCGCGTGGCGAACGTCCTCGCCGGGTTCTCGCTGGCCGAAGCCGACGTGCTCAGAAAGGCGGTGGGGAAGAAGGACGCGGAGCTTACCGACGAGGTGCTCGGGAAGTTCGTGAAGCAGGCGGTGGAGCGCGGGGTCGAGGAGCGAAACGCGAAGGACATTGCTGAACTCATCCGGACGTTCGGCCGCTACGGCTTCAACAAGGCGCACTCCGTCGCCTATGGCATGTTGTCCTACCGGACCGCGTGGCTGAAGGCGCACTACCCGGCGGAGTTCATGGCGGCGCTGCTCTCCTCGGAGATCGGGAGCACCGACTCGGTCGTGACCTACATCGGCGAATCGCGCAGCCTCGGCATGGAGGTGCTCCCGCCCTCGGTCGTTGAATCGACCTACCGTTTCACCGTCGTCGGCGACCCGGACGCCGAGGGGGCCCCGTCGATCCGTTTCGGGTTGGGGGCGATCAAGGGCGTCGGGCATTCGGCCATCGCGTCGATGCTCGACGCGAGGGAGGAATCGGAGTTCGAGTCGTTCCTCGATTTTCTCGAACGGATCGATCTGCGGCTCAACAACAAGCGCGTGATCGATGCCCTGATCGGTGGGGGAGCCCTCGATGCGTTCGGCGACCGGGCGGCGCTCTCGGCCGGTCTCGACGTGACCCTGAACGAGGCCCAGCATCGCCGCCATGAGGCGGAAACGGGACAGACGTCGTTGTTCGGCGGAGCGGATGACGAAGAAGCCGATCACCTCACTCCGCAGCTGCCGGTCGTGCCGGCCTGGTCGGAACGCGACCGGCTGAAGGAGGAGAAGAGCCGTCTCGGCTTCTACATCTCCGGCCACCCGCTCGACCGGTACCGCGAACTCGTCGAACTGTATGCGGCGGAGGCCAACACGTCGACGTTCCAGCAGCTCCGGGGTCGCCAGATCCAGATCCCCTGCGTGATCACCGAGAAGTCGGTTCGCGCGTCGCGTCGCGACGGCCGAGAGTGGGCGCGGCTCACGATCGAGGACTTTTGCGGCACGGCCACGGCCCTCGTGTTCGGCGACACCTGGCTCGACAATCGCGAGTTGCTGTCTGACGATCGGCCGGTCATGCTGACCGGAACGGTGTCGGACAACTCGCGGGATGATGAGGACCCGCCCATCTTTATCGACTCCGTTCAACCGCTGGCCGATGTTCGGGCCGGGGGAGGCGTGGGGATCCTGATCGAGCTGACCGAAGGCGATGATGTCGACGCCGGGGCGTTCGAGAAGGTGAAGGAGTTGTTGGAAGCGTGCCCGGGTCGCGGCCCGCTGTTTCTGGAGTGGCGCCGTTCGGGCAACGCGGGATCGACGAACGGCGGCGGCAATGGAGTCGGCAACGGGTCCGCGGACCCGGCGTCACGGTTCGCGTCCCGCTCGCTGCGGGTCGCCCCGAACGCGGCGTTGCTGACCGATCTGCGGATGCTGCTGGGCGACCGGGTGAAGCTGGTACGCGAGTAATCGAGGGGTAATGAACATAGAATCGGAAGGGCTCGACGAGCTTCGCGAGCACGTCGAGGAGCTTCGAGCCAGGGCCGAAGAACGGGGCATCGAGTTGTCCGACCAACTCCGACCGCTCGAGCGTAAGCTCGATGCGGCGGAGGCGGCGGCGCTCGCCGGTCTGTCGCGCATGGATCGCGTGAGGATCGCGCGAAACCAGGACCGTCCGTTCACGCTCGACCTGATCGAGGCCCTGTTCGACGATTTCTTCGAACTCCGCGGCGATCGAGCGTTTCGCGATGACCCCGCCATCGTCGGAGGATGGGGAAGCCTGTCGGGCCGCACCGTCATGGTGCTGGGCCACCAGAAGGGCCGGGAGATGAAGGAGAATCTCCACCGGAACTTCGGCTCGCCGCACCCCGAGGGCTACCGGAAGGCGAAGCGGCTCTTCAAGCTCGCCGAGAAGTTCGGCCGCCCCGTTGTCACGTTCGTCGACACGCAGGGTGCCTATCCGGGTATCGGCGCGGAAGAGCGCGGGCAGGGTGCGGCGATCGCCGAGAATCTCTTCGTCATGGCCGGGCTGCGCGTGCCGATCGTCACGTGCGTGATCGGCGAGGGCGGCAGCGGTGGCGCCCTTGGAATCGCGGTCGCGGATCGCGTGCTGATGATGGAGAACGCGATCTATTCGGTCATCTCTCCGGAAGGGTGTGCGGCGATCCTGTGGCGGAGTCGCGACCACGCGGAAACTGCCGCCGAGGCCCTCAAACTGACCGCGAGCGACCTGCTCGAGCTGGGCGTGATCGACGAAATAGTGCCCGAGCCTCGGGGTGGCGCCCATGCCGATCCGGCGGCGGCCATGGCGAAGGTCGGCCAGGCGCTCGAGCGCCACCTCGCCGAACTGGTGGACCTCGATCCGGAGGATCTCGTCGAACGCCGGCGCGAGAAGTTCTACGGGATGGGCGCCTGGGAGGAAGTATGAGCGACTCCCCGAGCGACGACCGGCGCGACCGTCCTCCGGAGGGCCGTCGGAGGGGCGGCTCGCGCAGAGGCCGGCCACCACGGCCCATCTCCCCGCGTCGTCCATCCCGACCCGACACGCCACCCCCGTCGCCCTCGGCTGTCCGCGGGGAAGGCGCCCAGGTCCTCGAGATCCGGTTCAAGGGTCTGCGTAGCGACTTCTTCGCGTTCTCTCACCCGGTGCCGCTGTGCGAGCGCGAGTACGTGGTGGTGGAGGCCGATCGCGGACGGGACATCGGCGTGGTGAAGCGTGCCGCCTCCGCGAAGGATCTGGCATGCGAAGGTGGCTGCGATGCCATCGGCGAGCGAAGCGTCCCCATGCCGGAGAAACGGATCATACGGCGGGCTGCCCCCGCCGATGTGAACCGTCTCTTCCAACTCCGTGAGCAGGAGATGGAGGTGCGACGGCGGACGAGGGAAATGGTGTCGAAGCACAAGCTCCGGATGAAGGTCAGCGAGGCGGAGTGGCAGTGGGACCGCAACAAACTCACCGTCTACTTCACCGCGGAGAAGCGCGTCGATTTCCGGGCGCTGGTTCGCGACATGGCGAGGGCATTCCGCACCCGGATCGAACTCAGACAGATCGGGGTTCGCGATGAGGCACGCCGTCTCGGCGGCCTCGGGCGGTGCCGACGCGAACTCTGCTGCCGGTCGTGGCTTCCGTCGATCGAGCCCGTCACGCTGCAGTTGGCGAAGGATCAGGGGTTGTCGCTCAACCCGAGCCAGATCTCGGGCGCCTGTGGCCGTCTGATGAATTGTCTTCGGTACGAGCACGCGATGTACACGCAGGCCAAGAAGCGCTTCCCGACTGTCGGACGCACCGTCACGACGGTAGAGGGAGAGGAGAGGGTGAAGGCGTGGAGCCTCTTCGACGAAACCGTATCGCTCGAAGGCTCGGAGGGACATCGAACGATCCCGCTGACCCAGCTCAAGGACGAGACGCGGGCCGCGAAACGGGCCATTCTCGACAGGGGCGATACCGGGGAGGCGTCGGGCCCGGCCGACTGACATGTCCCGCTTCTACCTCACCACGGCGATCGACTACTCGAACGGCGATCCCCATCTCGGCCATACGGTCGAGAAGGTCGGTGCCGACGTCATCGCGCGATACCGTCGGGCGGCAGGCGACGACGTAACGTTCGTCATCGGGATGGACGAGCACGGCCAGAAGGTCGCTCAGGCCGCCGAAGCCGCGGGTGTGACGCCGCAGGAATGGGTCGATGAGATCGCCGAGACCTTCGTATCCACCTGGGCGGGTCTCGACATCTCGAACGACGACTTCATCCGCACCACGGAACGCCGCCATGAGCACGGCGTGCGTGCGTTGATCGAGCGGATTCGCGACAACGGCGACTTCTACTCGGCGAAGTACGAGGGCTACTACTGCGCCGGCTGCGAGGCGTTCAAGAAGGAGGACGAACTCGTGGGCGGCGAGTGTCCCCTGCACCCGCAGCGTTCGATCGAGTGGACGGAGGAGGAGAACTGGTTCTTCCGGCTCTCGAACTACCGCGATTTCCTGCTCAAGCACATCGACGAACACCCCGACTTCGTCCGTCCCGCGAGCCGCCGAAACGAGATCGTGAGCCTCCTCGAAGGCGGGCTCGACGACATCTCCGCATCGCGAAGCCGGCTGTCATGGGGTGTCGACTTCCCGGGTGTCGATGGCCACTCGGTCTACGTGTGGTTCGACGCGCTTCCCAACTACATTACGGCGATCGGGTATCCGGATGATCCGGCCTTCGGAGAGCGGTGGCCTGCCGCCCTGCACATTATCGGCAAGGACATCACGCGGTTTCACTGCGTCATCTGGCCGGCGATGCTGAAATCAGCGGGGCTCGAGCTGCCGAAGACTGTGTGGGCGCACGGATTCATCAATTTCAGCGGCGGAAAGCTCTCGAAATCTGCCGGGCAGTCGCTCGAGGTGCCGGCGCTCGTCGAGCGCTACGGTCCCGACGCCCTCCGGTATTTCCTCATGCGGGAGATCCCGTGGGACTCCGATCGGAACTTCGGCTCGGCGGACGACTTCGTCGCGCAGTTCGATCGGCGCTACACCACCGATCTCGCCAACGATCTGGGCAACCTGCTCAGCCGGGTGGTCGCGATGGTGATGAAATTTCGAGGCGGAGCTGTGCCCGCGAAGGTGTCCGACGGCTCCGGCCTGGCCGGCGATACGGTGCGAACCCTGGCGGATTATCGGGAGCAGATGGACGACTTCCGGCTCCACCGCGGCATCTCGGCAGCGCTGGAGCTCGTGCGGGCCGCGAACGGCTTCGTCGATGAGACGAAGCCCTGGGCGGCGGCGAAGGCCGAGGCGGATGGGGCGGATGCCGCGATTCTGGACGGCGTGCTGGGCGATCTCGTACGCGCCCTGGGAACATTGGCGGCGATGTTCGCCCCGTTCATGCCGAGGAAGGCCGGCGAGATCTGGACGGCGGTCGGAGGCGACGGTCCACCTCCACCGTTCGACGATCTCGCCGGGGCGCTCGAAGGCCTCCAGCAGGTGCGAAAGGGCGAGGTCCTCTTCCCGCGACCCTCATAACAAAAAGAAGGGCGCCGGGTCGCCCCGACGGCCTTCTTGTGCAGGCGTGGAACAGGTGTCTCAGGCGTCGCTGCGCCGATCGCGCCCGGCGGAACCGTCCCGCGTGAACTCACGGTTGATCTCCCGGTCGCATACGAATCCCGTGACGGTCTTGATGTTGGTCTGCGGATCCCACGACGCGTGGAGTTCATAGTCGCACTCGCCGGATCGGCCGTCGCTGGTTACCCACGAAAACGACCCTTCCTGATCGTTCGTCTGCAGACCGGAGTACTCGCCGTTGACCTTCATGCGGTGCCCCTCGAAGGACCCGGCACCGTTGAACGTGATCACCAGATCCCCTCGAGCGCGTGTGCAGTCGGTGATCACTTTGGTGCCCGTGACGTCGATCGTGACGACACCTGTTTCCCGATCGCCGACCCACAGGCCCGAGCCGCTCACGCTCACCGAGCCGCCCTCGCGACAATCGCGGCTGCGTTCGAACTGGAACGTCTCCTCGACCGGTACCAGCGAGAAGGCGACTTCCGCCCCGCCCTCACCGAGTGCCGGCGCGATCAGCGGTCGTGCCCCGATCTCGCCATCCAGGATTCCGTCCATCGCGTCCGCGACCTCTTCGGCAACGTCCGCGAGTTCCGAATCGCTGAGACTGCCGGCCAACTCAGGACCGACCGTATCGTCGCTACACGCGCTGGCGAACGCGAACAAAGCCGCCAGTCCCATTCCCTTCCACTGTTTGATCACCATCTCCTCATCCACTCCTGCGGCCACGCCGCTTTCATTGTGATTCGTGCGCTCGTGACCCAAGACGTCGAATCGCACGCAAGTGTTAAACGTGCAACCTCGGGGCCAGGTGACTGGCGTGCCAGTTGCACATGGACACTGTACGATCCGACGCCGCCGCTCATCACGTTAGACAGGCGAAAAGCCGCGTGTTCTATGGGCCGCGGGCGTGTTGACAGCCTCCCGGGCGCGGGGTACTCTGTGAAAACTTTTTTCCCCAAGGCAGCAATAAGTTTCGCGATCGTGACGCGTCCGTTGGCAGATTGCGGGCGCCGTGCGATCCGCTTCGTGACCACGTTTCGGTCGCGGATCCTTTCGCGAGGAGTTGCAGGCTCGAGCGTGAACAGACCTTCCTACTGGACAGTCCAGGTCCTGCCCGAAGGCAGCGGCTCATCCCACAGCTATCGATTGCGAAAACGCACGGCCTATCTGGCCGTAGCGTGTGTCGTCGCGCTCGTGGGCATGAGTTCCGCGTTCTTCCTGGGGATGCTCGGTCGCGGCGACGCGCTCGACGAGGCCAATCGCTATCGGGCCGAGAACGAGCAGCTGATCGCGACGCTCGGCGCGATGGAGGCGCGGAGCCAGCGGCTGGGTCGGGCCCTCGACGGCCTCTCGGCTCAGGAGCAGCGCTTCCGCGTCGTGGCGGGGCTCCCGCTGATCGATCCGGAGATCTATTCGGTGGGCGTCGGCGGACCCGGGGGACTGTCCCGGACCGACGGCCTGGTCGATGTCGCGCCCGACCTGGCGAAGACCGCGGGAGACGTCGCCCTCGATCTCGACGAGCTGGTTCGACGCGCCGACCTGTTGTCGGCGAGCCTCGACGAGTCGGTGGAGTCCGTGGAGTCGCAACGCGAGCAATTCCGACGCATTCCAGCGATCTGGCCGGTGATCGCCGGGGATTCGTGGATTTCGTCCGGGTTCAGCTACAACCGGATGCACCCGCTTCTCGGATACAGGCGGCCTCACCCCGGCGTCGACATTTCGGCGGACTACGGGAGCACGGTGGTCGCGTCCGGCGCCGGTCGGGTGATCTTCTCCGGACCGAGGTCGGGGTACGGCCGGCTGGTCGAGATCGATCACGGCGGCGGCTACGTCACGCGGTATGCGCATCTGGCGGGGACGAGCGTTCGTGTGGGGGCCGAGGTGGACCGGGGCGATATCCTGGGTGAAGTCGGTCGAAGCGGGTTGGCGACCGGTCCGAACCTCCACTACGAGGTGATTCGGGACGGGCGTCCTCAGAATCCGTTCAAGTACCTGCTCGACGGCCAGCCGGGGCGCTGATCTGGTCGGATTGCGGAGATTGTCGGCCCGCACCGATTCCAACTTCCGTCGAATCGCGTTCTCCCTTAGATTCTCGTGCGTGTCGCGACGGCCCCCGGGCCGTGCCGGCGCGCCGTTTTGTAGCGGTGGTGTGGGGCACCTTGCGGTGGCAGTCAACTCTACCCGGAGTGCGTTCGATGCTGAAGTCGCGTGTCGCGGTGTTTTTCCTGTTTTTCTCTCCTCTCCTGGCGGCGTGTGGATCCAGCCTGACCGTCGAGGTCGTGACGGAAGGCCTGGAGGGCGAGACGACGCCAGTCGCGAATCTCGAGGTGCAGTTCATGCCCTACGATCGTGACTCGCTATTCAGTGCCATCGCCGCGAGCGCCGGGTCGCCCGAGCCGCAGGTGCCGGCCGAGGTCCGCGCCCGACTCGACAGCGTGCAGACGCTCCAGGCTACGTGGCGCACGATCGAGGGCAGTTGGAACGAGGTGCGCGACAGTCTGAGAGGCATCTCCGATCGGCTCGCCAATACGGATTCGAGAAGCCGCGAGTACCGTCAGATGTTCGACCAGTTCAACGCCATGGAGGGCCGCGAGCGTTCGCTCAACCAACAGCGCCAGATCGCCTTCGATGAATACACCGGGTTGCAGACGGCCACCACGGCCCAGCTCGATTCCGTGCGCGCCGTGATCGACTCCTGGGAAGACGTCGCGTTCGCGGACTTCGCGGAGATCGAAGGGGCGCTACTCGTCGCGCTGGGCTCCGAGGTTCGCTTCGACACGACGGACGCGAGCGGGCTCGTGACGACCAGTCTCGGGGGCGGCGACTGGTGGGTCCATACCAGAGTTCCGGTGCCAGCCGGGGAGTTGTACTGGAACGTGCTCGTGGGCGGAGTCGACACGCTGCGCCTCGGTCCCGGAAACGCCGAGCGGCGCCTGGTCTTTTAGCCGAAACGACTGGCCCTTCTAGCCGAAACGAAGTTCGCCCACATGCCGGAGAGCCCGAACCACATCACGCTGGAGACCGATTCGGACAAGATCGCGTGGCTCACGTTCGATCAGCCCGACTCGAAAGTGAACCTCCTCGATTCGGCGACGCTCGGGTTTCTCGAGCAGAGAATCTCCGAACTCGAATCGCGCATCGCGACCGGCCAGCCGGTCGCGGTCGTCATCCGTAGCGGCAAGCCCGGCACCTTTATCGCCGGCGCCGACGTCACCGAGTTCGCCAGTATCACGGATGCGGCGGAGGCACGCGCCAAGAGCGCCGAGGGGCAGCGCATCCTCCGCCGCCTGAGCCGGCTGACCGTCCCGACGATCGCCGCCATCGATGGCGTGTGCATGGGGGGCGGCACCGAGCTCGTGCTCGCGTGCGATTGGCGGGTGGCGACCGACGCCTCCGCCACGAAGATCGGCCTCCCGGAGGTGAAGCTCGGGATCATTCCCGCGTGGGGCGGGTGCGTCCGTTTGCCGCGGCTCGTGGGCGTGCAGCGGGCTCTGAAGATCATATTGACGGGCAGCGCGGCATCGGCCGCCCGCGCGAAACGCTGGGGTCTCGTCGATCGGGTGATGTCCGCAGAGGACTTCGAAGATCACGTCCGGGCGTTTGCGATCGAGGCCATGCGCAAGCGGGTCGAGCGTGCGCCGCGCCGCCAATCGTTCCGGGATCGTCTGCTCGAGGGCACCGGGCCCGGACGTTCGATGCTGTTCAACGGCGCGCGCAAGCAGGCTCTCAAGACGTAGCGGGGCCAATACCCCGCGCCTCTTGAAGCGATCGACGTCATCGAGCGATCGCTGAACCTCCCGCTCGATGATGCCCTCGCGGTCGAAAACGAGGGACTGGGAAGGATGGCCGAGACCGATGTGTCACGGAATCTCATCCGGCTGTTCCTCCTCGGACAGGCCGCGAAACGGGCCCTTCCCGAGAAGGCCCTGAAGTCGGCGCGGCCGACGGAACGCGTCGCCGTGCTCGGCGCCGGGATCATGGGCGGCGGGATCGCCGAGCTCGTGGCCGCACACGACCTGCCGGTGATCCTCAAGGACATCGACCAGGGCGCGCTCGATACCGGGCTCCACCATGCCGGCGATCTCCTGCGCAAGGCGGGCGATCGTGGAGTGTTCGCCCCCGAAGAAGTCGGCCTCAAGTTCGCCCTGATCCACGGCACGCTCGACTACGACCGGTTCGACGACGTCGATCTGGTGATCGAGGCGGTCGTGGAGCGCATGCCCATCAAGCAGCAGGTGCTCCGTGAGGCCGAGGAGCACCTTCCAGAGCATGCGATCTTCGCGACGAACACCTCCTCGCTGTCCGTGGCCGATCTCGCGAGCGCGGCAGATCGCCCGGATCACGTGGTCGGGCTCCACTTCTTCAACCCCGTGCACCGGATGCCGCTCGTGGAGGTCGTCCGCACAGAACATTCATCGGATGCCGTGCTCGCGGCGGCGTTTGCCTTTGTCGGTCTGATGGGGAAGACGCCCGTCCTCGTCAAGGACCGCCCGGGGTTTCTGGTGAATCGGCTGCTAGGCCCGTACCTGAACGAAGCCGGATATCTACTCGAGCAAGGGGCGGGTGTCGCGGAGGTCGATCGGGTGCTCGTGGAGTTCGGGATGCCCATGGGCCCCTGCCGTCTGCTCGATGAGGTAGGCTTCGACATCGCACAGCACGTGGCACGCGAGATGGAACGAGCGTTCGGCGAGCGGATGAAGCCTTCGCCGGTCGTCGATCTGCTGACCGAGGAAGGACGGTTGGGACGGAAGAATGGACGCGGGTTCTACGCCTACCCCAAGGGGAAGGAGAGCGGGGTGGATCGTGAGGTTGGCCGAATCCTGGGGGCAAACGGAACCGTGCCGGCCGAGGAGATCCGGGACCGGTGTCTGTTCTTGCTCGTGAACGAGGCTCTGCACGCGCTGACCGATCGGGTTGTGGACAACCCGGGTGATGTGGATCTCGCCATGGTGCTGGGCACCGGGTTCCCGCCGTTCCGCGGCGGCGTGCTCCAGTGGGCCGACACGGTCGGCGCGGCACGCATCCACGGTCGGCTGCTCGAGTTCGAAGCGGCTCACGGACCGCGGTTCGCTCCGGCGCCGGGTCTGAGCGAGCTCGCGGGAATCGGAGGGTCCTTCACCGCTGCCTGATCGCCCCTGGTTCGATCGGATCGACCTCCTCGGCGCTCGGCGCCGGGGTCTACGTGAGGCCCGGCGCATCCCACGGGGTGCCCCGCGAGTGCTCGTCGACGTCCGCCGCGGGCCCGATCGCCTGGACACCTTCGAGCAGGAACTCCTCCTGGATGAAGCAAACCTGAAGATCACCCTCCAGGTGCTGGGGAGGGGCTTTCCGGTCACCCGAATCGACGCGGAGACGTCGCTTGGTCCCGATTGGCTTCTCATATGGTACCTGTGGCCCGATCGTTGGTACGAGGTGGGGGCCTTCTTCGATGCCCGCGGCGCCTTTCGCGGACACTATGTGAATCTCGTACGCCCCCCCACGTTCGCCGAAAACCGGTGGACGGTCGAGGACCTCTTTCTGGACGTCTGGGTGCCGGCAACGGGCGACCCCGTCATCCTCGACGAGGACGAACTGACCGAAGCGGTCGAACGCGGGTGGGTGAACCCGGAGGAGCGCTCGCGGGTCGAGGGCCTGGCCGCCTCGCTGGTGGCCCGCGCGCGCGGACGAGCAGCGAGGCCCTTCTCGACCGACTGGCCGCCTCGCGACGTTCGCCGGTGGGCGCCGGACCTGATACCGGCGCTTCGGGTCCGTCGGGATGCCATCGGGACGTTTCACGCCGCTCGCGTGTCTGGTCGACTCATCGCGTTCGGCCTCTACGTGATGGGGTTGGTGTCTGCGACGTCGATCGGATTCGCGTGGATGACCGACGCGTTCACGGCCGCCGGACCGGCGCTGCGGCTCTGGCTCATGGTGATTGCCGCCGAGGCGGCGCTCCTCTTGCCGGCGGCCCTCGGGGGAAGGCTCCCCGCGACCTTCTGGCCCCGCCCCCCGCTGACCGATGAGCGATCACTATTCGTCGCGACGCTCGCTTCCGGGCTGGTCGTGCTCGGGCTCAACGAACGAGCGAGCTGGGCCAGCGCGCTCTTGCCCGTGTACGGCACTCTGGGGCTTTTCTCCGTCATCTTCGCCGTATGTCGGGTGTACTACGACCACGAGATCCCGCTGTTCGCGATCGCCGGGCTCGTGGTCACGCTTGCCGCACTCGTCGTCCTCCTGTAGCGACCGATCGCAAACAAACCCCCCCTCGGGAGCGTATCACAGGTCATGAACGAGCAATCGAAACGCCGCATCCGGTTCCTGGGCATCTTCGCTGTCTATTTCGTCGCGGTCTGGTTCCTGTGGAACACGCCCTTTGTATATCCGATCAAGCTCTTTGTCGTGCTGCTACACGAGATCAGCCACGGAATTGTCGCCGTGCTCACCGGTGGACAGATCTCATCGATCGATGTGACGCCCCTGCAGGGCGGTGTGTGCCGATGCGGCGGCGGCAGCGCGTTTCTGACCCTGTCGGCCGGATATCTCGGAAGCCTCTTGTGGGGCGGCCTGATGATCTGGGGCGCCGTGAAACTGGGCCGCCACGCCCACTGGCTCACGGCCGCCATCGGGGTGGTCGCGGCCTCGATCACCGTGCTCTACATCCGTCAGCCCTTCGCGCTGACGTTCGGTCTCGCGTTCGGGGCGGCGCTGGTGGCGATCGCACTGAAGATGGGAGGCGCCGGGAATCGGGCGATCCTCACCGGGCTCGGCATGACGAGCGCCCTGTATGCGGTGCTCGACATCAAGAGCGACATCCTCGATCGGCCGGACGCCCTGTCGGATGCGCGGATGCTCGCGGATCTCACCGGGATCCCCACTCTCGTGTGGGGCATCGTGTGGATTTCCCTCGCCGTACTCTTTTGCGGGTTCTTATTCCGTTGGGCATGGCGCGAGACGCGGGGCTAGTCGCCGGTAACGTTCGCTTCCGCAGGCGGCACGGTGCCGCGCAAACGGGCGCCGGCGCCGCGGGCGAGTTCGAGCAGCAGCGACCAGCTGTCACGAGCGGCACGGGGGCCGCCCGGTAGCGCGAGCCATACGAGCAGATACGTCGTCGTGAACACCGCGAACTCCACGGTCATCCGGGCGGGCGTGCCGATGTCACCGAAGAGTGAAACGGCCCCGATGGCGGCGAACCCGGCGGCGATCGCGGCGATCGCGGGCCTCAGGGCCGCGGAGAGGTAGTCCCGCAATGTGATCGACGTTCCCCGCAGGCAGAACCAGATCGTCGGAAACGCCAGGAAGGTGTGGGCGGCGGCGTATCCGGCGGCGATGCCCCGCGGACCCGAAATACTGCCGACGAGCAGCGTGCCGAAGATCACGGCCGTCTGGAACAGGCCCCAGCGGAACTGGCGTCTCGTCCGGCCCAACGACGTGAAGATCCATCCCGTGGGGCGAGCGAGCGCGGAGAAGAACGCGCCGAAGCTCATGTATCTCAAGAACGGAACTGCGCCCATCCAACGCTCTCCGAAGAGTATGCGTACCGCGCCTTCGGCCTCGAGAAACAGGAACGCCGTGACGGGCAACGAGAGAAACAGCGTGGCGGAGATCGCGCCCCGGACCAGGCGGCGCAGGTTGGACGGCTGCTCCTGCGCGCGGCTGAACGACGATATGGCGACTTCGGTGATGGCGCCGTCGAGTTCTATGGTCGGCAGCCACCCCCAGCGGCGGGCGCCGTCGTACAGGCCGACTACGTATGCTCCGCCGAACAGGCCGACCAGCACCCGGTCGGTCTGGCTCCCGACCCACTGCAGGATCTGGAATCCCGCGAGGTTCCGACCAAACCGCATCATCTCGGTCACCCGCTTGTCCGGCTTGCCGCGGGTGCGGGGAGGCGGCCTCCACGGACAGGCGATCCAGGCTCCGGTCGAGCGAACCAGTCCGAGAACTCCGATCTCGAGCACCAGCGCCCAGTAACCCGCGCCGAGACTCGCGGCGAGAATCGCGACGATCATCCCGACGAACATCGCGAGCGTCTCGATCAGCGTGGTCACGCCGAACCGCATCTGGCGCTTCAACAACGCCTCGTGGAAGGCGCCCAGATTGAGGACGTAGATCGCGGCGGCCCAGGCCCCCGTCACCCCGACCACCCTCGGGTCATGGTACATCTCGCCCAGCAGTGGACCGAGCGCCGCGACGATCAGCACGATCAGGAGGTTGAACCTGAGCGATAGCCGGAACACGCGGCCCAGCCCATCGGAATCGAGGTCTTCCTGTTGAAGCGCCGCCACGTTCAGGCGCAGGTTCATCACTGAATTCGTGAGGATGATGAGGGGGAGAACGAGCGCCCGCACGCCGAAGTCGGCCGGCGTCAGGAGGCGGGCCAGGGTCGCGATGGCGATCAGCCGCAGCAGAATCTGGAGGGCGCGCCCCGACACGACGATCATGCCGGATGCGGCCGATCGCTCGCGCAGGCTGGACGACACCGTCCCCGTCGCGAAGAAGTCGTTTGCGGCTGTCTTCGAGCCGTTATCCTGTGGCGGGTCGCTCACGGGCACGTACGCGTCGGCGAGGGAACCTCCGTGAAAACGAAGACGTCAACGGGCTGCCGCCTCGTCGGGTCGCGAGGCACGAACCGCGTACGATAGCCAATCGTGGCGTCCCGCAGCCAGAACCGTGATGCTCTTAGTGCCGAGGAGGTACGAACGCCCACGGAGCAACTCGCCTCGACACCCAGGCCAGCAAGGAATTGAGACCGATCCCCAGACCCGCCGTGACGAGTATGGTGGCGTACAGTAGATCGACCCTCAGGATCTCCCATGACAGCCACACGAGCGAGCCCAGCCCGCGGTCCGCCGCCACGAGCTCGATCGCGATCGTCACGACGATCGTGACGTTCGCCGCCAGTCTCAGCCCACTCAGCGCGACGGGGAGGCTTGCGGGAAGCAGCACCCTGGTGAACGTGCGAAACGGACTCGCTCCGTAGCTGCGAGCGACCTCGAGATAGAGCGGACTGATGCCACGCGCCCCGGCCATCGCGTTGATGAGGCAGGGGAAGAACGCGGCCAGAGCGACGATCGCGATCTTGGACGCCTCTCCGATCCCCAGCAGCAGCATGAACACCGGCAACAGGGCGATCTTGGGGACGGGGTGGAAGGCCGCGACGAACGGGTCGACCACTCGCCGTAAGCGCCGCGACCGGCCCATGAGCAGGCCCAGCGTCAACCCCGGGATGGCCCCGATGACCAGACCCGGGATCATGCGTCCGAGGGTCGCGATCAAGTGATCGATCATCTCGCCGTTGGCCAGCGACCCGGCCAGCGTCGCCAGCACCTGGCTCGGCGGCGGGAAGAGTAGTCCCGAAACGAGCCCCGCACGGCTGGCCACTTCGAGCCCGGTGGAAATCGCCACCAGTGCCACGAGGGCAGGCCAACCCGACCACGGTTCACGGTTCACCGTCATCGTCCGCTCGCAAAGGCCTTCTGGGCCTCTTCGCGCAGGAGCTCCCAGATATCCCAGGAAATCTCCGCTACACGCGCGCGGGATTTGCCTTCCGTCCGGGGGCGGGGGAGCGCCACCTGGATCTCTTCCCGGATCGTCCCGGGTCGCCCGGTCATGACCAGCACCCGGTCACCCAGCCGGACCGCCTCCTCGATGTCGTGCGTGACGAAGAGCACGAGCTTCCGGTCCTCGCGCCAGATGCGAAGCAACTCATCCTGCAGCAAGATCTTGGTCTGCGCATCCAGGGCCCCGAACGGCTCGTCCATCAGCAGGATCGGCGAGTCCGAAACGAAGGCGCGGGCGATCCCCACGCGCTGACGCATGCCGACGGACAACTCATGCGGATAGGAGTCTGCAAAGCTGGAAAGGCCGACTCGTTCGATGAACGCGCCGGCTCGTGCGCGACGCTCGTCGGCCGGAACCCCCTGCATCTCGAGCCCGAACTCGACGTTTTTCCGGACGGTCAACCATGGGAAGACGCCGTGCTCCTGAAAGACCACGCCGTGGAGCGGAACTCGCGACCCACCTCTCGGGACGATCGACGTCGCGACGCTCCCCGATTGGGCGGGGAGCAGGCCCCCGATCACTCTGAGAAGCGTCGTCTTCCCGCAGCCGCTTGGCCCGACGATACAGATGAATTCGTGGTGGTCGGCCTCGAACGAGACGCCGCCCAGCGCGCCGACCCGACTTCCGTCCGTCCCGTCGAACGTGAACCGAACGTCGTGGCAGGCCAGCCCGGCCGCGGGCGACCCTACCCGTTCCATCGTCAGCGGGCCGCGCCGTTTACGCGGATTCGCAGGCCGCCAATGAAGCTCCGCGGCGTGCCGAGGCGGGTGAGGCTCGGTTCGTTCGAGATTTGCCATTCCGCGTCGAAGATGTTCTGAACCGTGGCAAACGCGCTGAGGGTCGAGTTGATCTCTCGCGCCAGCCGGATGTCGACGAGGAATGCATCCTCAGTCTCCGACGTGTTGAGATCGTTTTCGAAGCGTGAGCCGACGTACCGCCCGCTCACGACGACCTCGAGGATCGAGGCATCGAGATGACCCACTCGAAGCGTCGCCTGAGATTTCGCGGAGCGAGGGGGTCGGTTCCCGACGATCTCGGGGCGGCCCGCAGCCTCCGTGATCTCGCTCGGCGTGATATCGAAACTGGCCGCGACGAGCCACGCACCCGCCGGTCGAAATTCGATCTGGGTCTCGAGACCGATCGCCCGGATCTTCCCGACATTTTGTCGCTGGCGGCATGTGCCCCCGGCCGGCACGAACCCGCAGGGGTCGACGACCATGCCCGACTCCACCTCCTGGATCGTCGCATCGAGAATGGCGTCGCTGACCTCGTTCCAGAACCCGGTCGCGCGAGCGAGCCACCGCCGACCGAGCTGGTAGTCGATTCCGGCCTCGAAGCCGGTGAGCCTCTCGGGGACGAGATCGGGGTTCGACTCGGTCACGATGCCGCCCGAGGAGCGGAACGGCTTGTACAGCTCGTTGAGGGTCGGCACCCGCAGCCCCGTATAGACGCTGCCGCGTATCGACGTGCGGTCGGACGCGATGACGCGTACACCGAGGTTGCCGTTGAAGCGGACCTCGGACCGGTCCTCGAACTCGGTGTCTGTCAGCCCCTCGCCGGTCGACAGGTTGTCGATCTGACGGAACCCGTTCGTATTGTTCCAGACGTCGAGACGCACACCGCCGTTCAGCTGCAGCCGCTCGTTCGCCTGAAACCGATCCTGCAAGTAGATCCCGGTCAGGAACTGGTCGCCGCCGGTGTGCCGCTTACGCGTGAACGCACCGTTGACCAGAAGAAACTGCTCGAAGGCCTCGCCGTTGATCGCCTGGAGATCCACACCGGCACTGGGGGTGTGGCGTCCAAGATCGTTGTCACTCCACTGGAGCTTCGCGCCGAACGTCTGTGAGGGAATGTCGAATTGATCGAGAGCCGGCACCTCACTGTCGCGCGTCGCGTCGACCGATGAGATCGCGTTGGTATACGTCTGCCCCTGCCCGAATACGTCCAGCGACAGCTGCGATCCCGTCGAGCGGCCGAGCCGCAGCCCCACCTGACCGAAGCCGGACTTCGTGGAATTCGGTCGCAGCAGCGTCGCGTTGATCTTGTCCTGATCGAAGTATCCGGCCGTCGCGAAGATCTGGAGGGTCTCCGACGCATCGATCGTCACCTTCCCCCTGAGCGCCAGGTGGTCGGAGGAGGAGGGGACATCTACCGTCCCCCGCTGCTCGGGCGTCGTCAGGATGTACCCGTCCGTGTCGAAGAACTCCCCGGCCAGAAACCCGCTCACGTTGCCCCCGCCGAACATCCCCATGGCATCTCCGCGCACGGTCGACAGGCTGCCGGCCTGAGCTCCGAGCGAGAAGCCTGCCTCGTCCGGGTCGCGAGTGATCACGTTGATCACCCCCGCCAGGCTTTGACCGCCCCACGTGGTCGACCCGCCGCCGCGGACGATCTCCACCCGCTCTATGATCTCGACCGGGATCTGGCTCCACCGCACCCATCCGAAGTACCCGTCGTTGAGGGGAACGCCGTCGACGAGAACCAGCGTTCGGCTGGCCGCGGTGCCTCCCAGCCCGCGAAGCGAGATGGCCTGAAACGAGGGGTGCGCCGACCCGCTTGCTACGTTGCGCTGGAATCCGAGCCCCGGAATCTCGAGGAGAATGTCCTGAAGGCTCTGCGCGGACGAGAGGGCCAGGTCCTCTCGCGTCAGCACGGTCACGTTGACCGGCACGTCTCTGAGCTCGGTCTCCGTGCGGCTCGCGCTGACGACGAGCTCTCGCATCGGAAGGACTCGCTCTTCTTGAGCCTTCGCCGCGCCGGTCGGGACCAGGATCGCGAACCCGAAGAAGGCGATGGTGCGCTGGATCAACCGCGCCGGGCTGTGGGCAGATCGCTTTACTCTCACTCAGGCTGCTCCTCGATCGTGTTTTGGGGCCGTCGCGAATCGGTACGGCCGCCGTCAGTCCGGCTCGAATCCGCGAGCGAGGCCACCGCCCAGTCCACGAACGACTCGTCGATCACGTCATCCAGATCCGGCGCGGTCTCGAGCCATCCGTGTGCCATGTACCAGTCCACATAGTCGGCGAACCCGTCGCTGGTCGCCCGGGCATCATCTCGTACGGACACCCAGCAGGAACCTCTGACATCCTCCTCGGAAAGCCCCGTGATCTGCGCGATCTCGGCTACGTTGCGCTCGGTCTTCCCTTCGGCGTAGGCTCGCACGCCGCGGACATACGCGGCCATGAAGCGTCTGCCGACATCGGGTTCCGCATCGATGAGTCGGGGCCCGTATGCGAGCACCGAGAATTGGGTTCCGGGAAGAACGTCGGCGATGGAGGCGATCACATCGACGCGTTGGTCGCGCGTAGCCATGCTGAGCGCGGGTTCGCTGAGGGTAAGCACATCCACGCCGCCACTCTCCAGGGCCGCCAGCTTCGCCCCCTCCGGAATCGAGACCGCGTCGACGCGGTCGTCGTCCAGGCCGAGGTCCACACCGGAGAGAGCCGCGTCTATGAAGTAGCGGATCTGCGCCAAATTGGAGGTGACGAGCCGGAGGGGTGAAGTCGCGGGGTCGCGGTCTTCGTGGAGGGCCCCCGCTCGAGACACCAGAGACACGATCGAACAGCCGTCCGGGTCGATCCACCCCTTCCCGGCCACGAACCGCACCCGCTCGCCCTGTTCGACCGCCCGGAACAGCGCGGGGCTGACCGGGGCCGGAAGAACGTCGATGGCGCCGGTAATGAGCATCGACACCCCCCAACTCGCCGATTGGATGGGCACGAACTCCACGTCGAGCCCCTCCGCTTCGAAGAAGCCGCGCGTCTGGGCGGTGTAGAGCGGGGCGAACGACAGGAACGGGCGTGTCGCGACCCTGACCACGGGGCGGTCCGCCTCGTTGCGGTCGGGCCGGGCGCAGCCGCTGACCCCCAACCCGGCGATCATCGTCAGTCCGAGCCACACGGGCCGTCGCCACGGCGAACGTCTGAAACCGCGGATCATGCGCCGACAGACTCGTGCGACCCGACGGCTCCGTCGGCCGAAGCGGCGGATCGGGTGCGAGAGCGCACATGCAGGGGGTGGAGCTTTCCGCGGGACGTCCACACCGGCTCGGTTCGCTTGACGCGAAACGTCGACGCCTCCTCCCACATCTTCGTGGAGACGACCGCGTCGGTCTCTCCGCGCGCCAGCGCATCGAGAACGGTGCTGATGACCTCGCCCTCATCGGACAGGTTGACCCGCGGACTCACGACGACACTCAGACGCGTGAATCCGCGTTCGTCCTCTTCCTCGAGCAGTTGGTAGTCGAGCGCGGTTCCTCCGAATCGGGCCGGGAGCACGTGTTCGAGCACGTGCTCCATGTCGCTTCCGACGAGGGTGACGCCCTCCCCGGTCAGCTTCGAAAAGCTCCGGATCTGCCGAATGTGCCGTACGAGCCCCAGCTTCTCGAGCGGGCACCCGCATGGCCGTTCGAACACGATCCCGTAGTCGTCGATCTCGGTGTTGAAGAGGATCTTGGGGGTGGACCCGATCAGTGATGTGTAGTGAAAAGAGTGGACGGTCTCGCCCGACCCCTCGAGCACCCGGGGAAATTGCACCAGTTCGAGCTTGTGCGCCGCGAAATGCAGCTCGTCATATGAGGCGGGGTTCGTGCACGGGGGAGCGATGAGCCCCGCCTCGGTGAAGTGGTACGCCGCGGTGAACCTCATGCCCGCCCCTTCGATGGCCGCGACTTTCGCGTCGGTGGGCGGCTCTCCACCCGTGAAGACAGTCGTCCCCGCCAGGTCGATCCCCAGGTCCTGTGCGACCAGTGCGACGCGCAGCGCGCGCGACACGCCGGTATTGAGCCCCGCCTTTCCGTGCTCGTCGAGGGTGTTGCGGAGCCAGCGCACGACGACATCGGCCCGGTCCAGTGGGAGCGGCTCGGGGCTCGGAAAACGGTGCCCGGCCAGGCGCGCCGTCAACAGCATGCCCTTCTCGGCCCACCGGAACTTTGCCGGCGGCCGGCTGTCACCCGCGTGCACGGGCGAGAACCATCGGAGCGGCATCCCGCCCGCGATGATCCGCTTGATGACGATTCCGGCGCCAGGGCCCGGCAGCCCGTCCATCCACATCGCGCACGGGATGTCGGAGAACCCCTGGATCGAACGAAACGCGCACTGCTCGATCGCCCCGTCCATCATGTACTGAGCGTCGATGTTGACTGTCCGTCCTGCGCCGGTGGACCCCCCGGTCGACGTCTGGTAGTACTTCGTCTTGGTCGGATTGTCGAAGCTGTCTGGCTCGCAGGGAATCTCCACGCCATCCCGTACGAGCGGGGCTCGGCCCTTGAACTCCTCGAACGTGACGTACACGCCGGCCGCCCTCAGGTCGCGCAGCGCGTCGTGCAGCCCCCTGTCGCGAACGAGGCTTTTGAGATCACCCTCCTCGCAGCCCGCGACTTCCAGCATTCGCCGGTATGGGCTGCTCGGATTGCCGTACACATGGTCGCGCGCGATCGAGAGGAAGTGCTCCTCCCGATTCTCCAACCGTTCTCTGACGATCTCGAGACACGCCACGGGATCGAGCCGCTGTCCGAGAAAGGCCGGTAGTGTGCGCAGGAACCGCGCATAGGTCACCGTGTTGTGAAGCGTCTTCAAAACCCGTCCGCGATGAGTGGGAACGTACGAGAACGATCAAATGGTCTCAGCGGCACGATATGGGCCACGTTCGAGGATCTCTCGTGCGGTTCATATCACGTTGTGAACAAACAGGTTACGGAGTTAGCGGGTCGCGTGTCGCGGAAGTCGTCGGAAGAATGTGGTGGGCGGACGACACGGGCCGGCGGACGCCCGCACGATCAGGAGAGCTTCTCGGCCAGCGCGCGCTGCACGACCGACGGGTTCGCGCGTCCCCGGGTCGCCCGCATCACCTGCCCGACAAAGAATCCGGCCAACCCCTCGTTCCCCTGCCGGTAGCGCTCCAGTTCGGCGGGATGCTCGTCGAGCACGCGGTCGATGATCGCGAAGATTTCGGTCTCGTCGGAGACTTGCCCCAGGCCTTCACGCTCGACGATCTCGCCGGGCTCGCCGCCCTCTTCGACCAATCGACGCAGGAGGTCCTTGCCGATCCGGCGCGAAATCTCGCCACCCTCGACCAATGCGACGAGTGCCCCCAGCGCCTCCGGCTTCAGCTTCGAGGCGGAGCCGTCGTCGGAAGATCCGCGTACGTCGTGGACGAGCCAGTTCGCGATGGCGAGTGCGCGCTCGCCGGGGTTGTCGACGGCGTCGAGCGCCTCGTCGAAGAACGCCGCGTCGGCCTTCGATCCGCTGAGAAGATCGGCGAGGTCCGCAGGGAGCCCCATGTCGTCGCGGTACCGGGCCAGCGCGGCCGCGAGCGCCGGCGACTCGGCTCGCACCCGTTCGCGCTCGAGAAACCCCGTGTCTTCGCCCACGGCGCCGACGGCCGTCTCCCGTGAGACACGATCGGCGTGGCGGTCCGGAGTCTGCGTGCCCCACGTGTCGCGCAGCGAGACCGTGCGGTTGAACACGAGCGCACCGTCGTCTCCGCCGGTATCCCGAACGAAATATCCCTGGCGCTCGAACTGATACACCGTGTCGGGCGGATCCCCCTCCACGCTCGGTTCCACACGGGCCCCGCTCCACGAGACCAGTGAGTCGGGGTTCAGGTTCTCGAGAGGATCTTCCACACCTTCATGCGGGTCGGGAATCGAAAACAGGCGATCGTACAGGCGCGCCTCCGCCGGTATCGACTCGTCTGCGGAGACCCAGTGGATCGTACCGGACACCTTCCGGCCGTCGGGAGCCGATCCCCCGCGCGTCTCCGGGTCACAGGTGCATCGCAGCTCGGCAATCTGCCCCTCGGCATCCTTCACCACGTCCGTGCACGTCAGGAAGAACCCGTGACGCAGCCGCACCTCGCGACCCGGTGCGAGCCGCCGGAAGTCCTCCGACGGCTCCTCTTGAAAGTCGTCGCGCTCGATCAACAGGTTCCGCGTGAACGGAATCTTCCGCGTAGCCGGCCATTCGGCGGGTGGATCCTCAACGTCCCGCGGAAAGTACGGAGCGTCCAGCCATTCCACGCGGTCCGGGTCGTCGAGGCCGAAGTTCTCCACCACGACGTGCAGCGGATCGAGCACGCACATGACGCGAGGCGACGTGTGATTCAACGCGTCGCGGATCGCGTACTCGAAGGTCCCGATGTCCACGCGCTTGTCGGCCTTTGCGATGCCGACTTGATCGATGAACGTCGCGATCGCTCGTGGCGGTACGCCCCGGCGTCGAAGCGCGGCGAGCGTCGGCATGCGCGGATCGTCCCATCCGTCGACACGCCCCGACTCGACGAGCCGCTTCAGCTTTCGCTTGCTGACGATCGTATAGTCGAGATTGAGCCGGGCGAACTCGAACTGCCGGGGCCGAGGATCCCAGGAGCCGAGTTCTTCGCCGCCACCGCCTCGTGCACCGGGAACGTCGTCCAGACCCGCCGCGGCCGGCCGGGTGTGCTCGATAAACCAGTCGTAGAGTTCGCGGTTGTTCTCGAACTCGAGCGTGCAGAGGGAATGCGTGATGCCCTCGATGGCGTCGGACTGACCGTGGGCCCAGTCGTACATGGGATAGATCGGCCACTCGTCGCCGGTGCGATAGTGGTGGGCGTGACGAATCCGATACATGAGCGGATCGCGCATCTTCATGTTCGAGGCCGCGAGGTCGATCCTGGCGCGCAGCACATGGGTGCCGTCCTCGAACGTCCCGGCCCGCATCGCCTGGAACAGATCGAGGTTCTCCTCCACCGATCGGTCCCGGTACGCGCTCGGACGACCCGCCTCGGTGACGGTTCCCCGGTATTCCCGAATCTCGGACTCGGACAGGCTGTCGACGTAGGCGAACCCGTCCTCGATCATCCGCAACGCCATCGCGTACAGCGCGCCGAAGTAATCCGACGCGTACCTGATGTCTCCGTCCCACTCGAACCCGAGCCAGCGAATGTCCTGCGCGATCGCTTCGACGTAGCTGGGGTCTTCGGTCGTCGGATTGGTATCGTCCATACGCAGGGTCGTTCGACCCCCGTACTCGGACGCGACGCCGAAGTCGAGGAAGATCGCTTCGGCGTGGCCGATGTGGAGATATCCGTTCGGTTCCGGAGGAAATCGCGTGAGCACGCGCCCGCCGTGCGCCCCGGAAGCCACGTCGTCCGAGACGATCTGCCGCACGAAATCGAGATGGTCGTCGCCAGTCATGGCGCGGAACCTAACACGCCGCCGGGCGGCTCGCGGCGTCCCGAAGTCGGTCAGTCCGTCTTCATCTTCCCATACGTCCAGAGCAGGATCAGCGCGCCGAGAACGGCAAGCGCGACTCCACCAAAGCTGAGCCCGCGGTAGGGTCCGAATCCGAGGATCCCGCCAACCCAGTTGCCGACCCAGGCGCCGCCGATGCCGAGCAGCATCGTTTTCCACCAGCTATCGGGTGCGTTGTCGGGCTTGATCCACTTTGCGATCGATCCCGCGGCGAGCCCGAACAAGCCTAACCAAACGAGTCCCATGACGTTCTCTCCTTCTACGATCCCCGCCTACGGTCCCCGCCCGCATGGCGCGCGGACGGCTGGTTCAAGTGCCAGCCTGTCTACCTACGCGACCCCCGGCTGGTAAGATTCGCCGGCGGCATCGGCCTTGAAGAGATGGACGTCGCGCTGCGGGTAGGGAATCGAGCATCCGGCCGCTTCCAGCGCCTCCTTCAGCCGTCCTGTGACCTCCCACCGGACGTCCCAATACTCGTCCGTGGCGCACCACGGCCGCACGACGAAGTTGACCGACGAATCCGCCAGCTCGTGGATGGCGACGACGGGCGCAGGGTCGGCGAGGACGCCGGGGCACTCCCTGAGCGTCTCGATCATCGTTTGACGGGCCACCGCGAGATCGTCGTCGTAACCCACTCCCATCACGAGATCGATCCGGCGAGTGTCGTTGCCCGTATAGTTCTTGATCACCCCGCCGAACGCCTCCGAATTCGGAACGATGAGGCGGACGTTGTCGAGCGAGTTGAGGATCGTCGTGAAGATCCCGATCTGCTCGATCACTCCGAGCGTGCCGGCGGTCTCGACGAGGTCACCCACGCGAAACGGCCGAAAAACCAGCAGCATCACGCCGGCGGCGAAGTTCGACAGCGTTCCCTGCATGGCGAGGCCGACCGCGAGCCCCGCCGCGCCCAGGATGGCGACGAACGATGCAGTCGGGATCCCGAAGAGGCCGAGCACGGCGATCACTACGAAGGCCATGCACAGCGAGTAGATGAGCCCCGAGACAAAAGGGACCAGCGTCGGATCGGCGTTTCGCCGGGTCATGAGGGCGGCGCTCGTCTTGCGGACTCGCCCTGATATGGCCCGGCCGAATCGAGTTCGTCCGTGTGATTGGCCGAGCCTTCTCTCGGCGCCCACGCACAGTACGGGCGAACAGGGGAGGAACAAAAAAAAGGCCGGCTCATCGTTCGAGCCGACCTAGCGAGGGGTTCGGGGCGATCGAGTTCGCCCGCGCCGCCGCCTCAACACGGATCAGGGTATGTGAGGCCTCCGGTTTCGGCCGGATAGCTGGCCGGGTGGGCCATCCATTCGGTCGTGGTCTCGAGCGTGGGCAGGGCCGAATCGGTCCCGGCCACCGCCTCGCCGTGGGTACCCAGGATCACGACCGTCGCCATCGCCATCCAGAAGATCGACGCCACGATCGCCATCTTGCTCTTGCCGTCCAGCATCATCTATCTATCCTTTCGTAACGTGGCGTCTCGCGTGCCGATCGCCACGGTGTTTTCTTTCCCTCACCACACCCAACGCGTTTCGGGTGCTCGAAGTTTCGACGACGCGAGTCCGAAAAAGGTTGCCGCCGCCGCGTCCGATGCCGCCCGTGGGAGGGCCATGGAATTCGGGACGACCGCTGTCGTGCTCTTCGTCGCCGGGACGATCGCGGGCACGCTCAACGTGATCGCGGGGGGCGGGTCGCTGCTGATTCTGCCACTCCTGATCTTCCTGGGTCTCCCTGCCGGCGTGGCGAACGGGACGAACCGCGTGGCGATCCTCGTCCAGAACGTCGGTGCGGTCTGGAGCTTCAACCGGCACGGGATGATCGATTGGGGTTGGGTCAGGATTGCGGCGCTGCCCGCTCTCTTCGGGGGCGCTGCCGGAGCCTGGCTGGCCATCCGCATCGACGACCTCGCCTTCCAGCGGGTCCTCGCCGTCCTGATGGTTGTGATCGCCCTGTGGACGGTGTGGAATCCCCTCGGCGGTCGGACCGTCGGCCAGACTCTGAGCGCCGCCGAGACACGCTGGGGAAGGGTCCTGCTCATGGTGGCCTTCGCCCTGATCGGCGTGTACGGGGGGTTCGTGCAGGCAGGTGTGGGATTCTTGATCCTGGCCGTCATCACGCTGGGTGGGCTCGATCTCGTGCGCGGCAACGCGCTGAAGGTCCTCCTGGTCCTCGGCTACACGCCGCTGTCGCTCGCGTTATTCGCGCTTGATGGGAAGGTGGACTGGGCCTACGGGGCGGCGCTGGCTGCCGGCAACCTCCTCGGCGCCTTCGTTGGCGTGCGGGTCGCCGTGCTGCGGGGCCACGTGTGGATCAAGCGCGTCGTGACCGTCACGGTGCTGGCGTTCGCGATCCGTCTGCTGTGGCCGAGTTGACCGTAGCGATCGCCGCAGCGATCAAGGCCCACTGCAGCCGCATCTGATCGACGACGGGCATCGCGGCGAGTCCCGCGGCGGCCGCCTCCGACTCGGTGTCGGACGCCAGGTCCGGCGAACGGGCCGTCCAGCCGGCGATGCGGTCGCGCCACCGTTCGAGTTCCGGGTCCGGCGGGCCGAGCCGGGCCCCCACGCGAGCGAGCGTGAATAACGGCATCTCCGATACGAGCGTGAGAGGGTCGCCGCCGAGCGAGCGGATGTACTCCATCGAACTCGGGCGGAACCGGCCTGCCGTCTCCGGATCGTCGAGCGCGAGAAAGTGATCGCGCATCGCGGCCGAATCGGGGCGCGTCGCGAACCCCGGTTCGATTCGAGTGAACCCCTTTTCTCCGTGACGTTCGACGTCGTGCAGGCGATATCCCAGCTCGGACACTCGCCGCGCGCAGCGGGCTCGCAGCTCGGCCGTTCGCTCGACCCACGCTGGCTCGATCAGAAACCACGGGCCGCCCGCCCACGCCATCCCGTGGAGCGTGAGATGTAGATCGAACGGGCCGCCCGCGCCCGCCCACCAGTGCGCCGCCGCGGCGGGCTCGGGGCGCCCTTCGTCGTCATCCGGTGTCCGCGGAAAGCCAAACTCGATGTCTTCGCCGGGAAGCTCCCGGACACGCCCCGGCAGGTACTCCGAGAAGGAGTATGAATCCGCCCCGCGGTGCTGCCAGCACGCATTGAGCGCCGCGCCGTCCGGATTGATGTGCGGGATGACCCACCACTCGAGCCCGGTGACCAGCGGGTCGGCAGGGTCGAGGGCTGCCAGGTACGGCACGAGGTGTCCGAGCAGGCGTGGACCCACCGGCTCGTCCGCGTGGCACCCGCCGATGATGCTCACGCGCGGGCCGCTTCCGCCGAATCTGTACCCGTGGACCGGCCGCCCCTCGCGTGACCGACCGAGGACGATCGCCCCCGGGTGGGCAGGAGCATCGTCGAGCGGCCAGGCGAGCGCCCCGGAGGCCAGGACCTCCTCGAATCGGTCTTCTATCGCGCCGGCGGTCAGCGTCGGTCGTGTCATGGGTGCCCCGTCATCGGAGGGTGAGTCGCAGGAGGAACGCTCCGTCCTCCTCGAACGCTACGTCGGGGGTCCAGCCCGCATCGGTCGCTCGCTCGCGGAGCGTCTCTACGTCCGTGTACAGCTCACGGAAAGGAAGACCGCGTCGCCCTTCGAACTCCAGGTCGATCCACGCCTGTCCCGCATAACCGCCCGCGTCCGGCCAGACCGATCGGTCGACGCCGTCGTCGGGCTCCGGCGCGGGCTCCGGTACCGCCTCCGCGGAGTCGACGAGGAGCTGACCTCCCTCGGTGACGAAACTCTGCGCGTGCGTGAAGAACCGATCGAGTCCCGCGAGCGTCGCGGTCGGGCCGATCCCGTTCATCAGCATCAGCACGGTGTCGAAACGCGGTCCCCGCCACCACCGAAAATCCGCTCTCAACGCGGTGCGAGCCCCTCGTTCGCGCATCAGGTCGACGAGGGCGCCACAGTTCTCCAGCGCCACCACGTCGTGTCCCCGGTCCTGGAGCTCGAGCGTATGCACGCCCGCTCCGGCCCCCAGGTCGAGAATGCGACCGCGGGCGAGTTCGAGGGCATACCGTTCGAAGGGGAACAGGGCTTCGCCATGCCGGAAGAACACTTCGGCGGGGAGGACCTCGTCCTCCCCCAGGCTGCTACGCAGACGGATGCCGGCGTCTTCCGCGCCTGCATGGTAGGCAACAAGCGCCGCCTCGTACGGCGCCATCGGGGCGATGCGGGTCGAGTAGTAGTCCGGCGGGATCATTGCGCGCAGAATACACGCGCCGACCTGGCGGTGCGACTCGCGCACGGCGCCTGGTCCGTGAGGCCTGAAGCGCTCCAGGGTTCTTCAGCACCCAAAAGGGGCGGCCCACCGCCGCAGCGGTCGACCGCCCCCCGTAGCGAGCGACCCGACCCGGGTCAGCAGCCTTCTAGAGAATAATGCCCAGCGCTATGATGTTGCCGGCTGGCTCGAGCAACTCGTCGAGAAACTCGAGGACGTCGTCCGCGATCTCGATGATCTCGCCGAGCACGCGAATCTCGTCGACCGACAGTGGCTCGCCGTCCGCACCGACGATCGTCGGCTCATCGGGATTCCCCTCCGCCGTGGCGAACACATTTCCGTTGACGCGGAAGACCGCCGACATGTTCCCGTCCTCCACGGTCGCGGCGATCGTGACCGACTGGTCTTCGAAACTCAGGGACAGATCGAGCGTGAACGTGCCGTCGCTCTCCTGGCCTACGCCGTCGAGGTCGATGGCCACATGGAAATCGCGAGAGTCCACGTCCAGCGTGGCCGACACGCTGAGTGTCGGAACGCCGCCATTGTCGACGACCACGCCGACGAACGAGAAGTCGAGGCGGTCGCCTTCGTCCAGCAGAAATCCGTCGACACTGATCGACCCGGCGGTCTCGTCACCCTCGACCGCCACGCGGTAGTCGAGGAACGTCGTGCCTTCCGCGACAGCGACGAGCCTGAGGTCGACCCCCGGCGTCCCCGCCCCGTTGTCGAGCAGATCGACGTACCCGATCTCCGTCTCGAGATCCGGCGCGTCCGAGCCGTCGATCGACGCGTACAGGATGAACCGTACCCCGTTCGAGGGCGCGCCCGTGCGAGCGGGATCCGGCGCATACTCCCCCGTGGACGGATCGATCACGAAGGTCTTGCCCAGAGATCCAGCGGAGATCAGGGGAATCTGCGACGTTGCCGCCACCAGCCGTCGGGCGGCCTCCGCCACGGCGCCCTTGTCCGCCCCCGCCTCTCCGATTGTCGGCGTGACCGCAGCCGATACGCCGCTCCCGTCCACCCGTCCTCCGAAGGCTTCGAAGCTTCGCCATTGGGCCGAGGAGAAGAATCCGTCGAGGGAGGTGAGGTTCGCCTCCGCCCCCTGGGTGTCCAGCGTGCTCGCGTCTCCAGGACCGGTCGCGCTCTCCGAGCAGGCCGCCAGAGCGACCGCGAGCATCGCGGCGCCGATGGCCCGCGCCTGGCGGAACCGGCGTGTACCGTCTGTTTGCGTCATCGTCCAGTGCTCCTCGTTCTATTCAGGAATCCGATCCAACGACGCCGCGTCGACCGACGACGTCACGCGGCCTCGTCGCGACGTACCGGAGCACATGGCGTGCCGGAGTCCGCGCGGCCCGGGGTCAGGGCGATCCGGGCAGCAGCGCCGCCCGCACGTCCTGTACGTCGATGTCGTTGACCCTCACCGTCTTGAGGCGTCCGCGATCGCCGCTCTCGATCTCGATCGCGGACTTCGGGCGACGGAGCCGTTTCGAAAGATACGCGATCAGTTCGCGGTTGGCGGCCCCGTCGACGGGTGGTGATGAGAGCCGGATCTTCAGGGCATCGTCGTGGACACCGACGACCCCGGTGCGGCTCGCGCGCGGCTGGACCCGGATCTTCAACCGCACGCCTCCGCCGCACGCGGCGATCCAGGAGGGTGCTGAAGAACCCTCCCAGGGCTCTATCGCCACCGGAAGTAGTCGAACACGGTGCGGCACCGGTTGCAGTAGTACTGGCTGGTGGAGACCTGTCCTCCGAACGTCGAGAACTGCTCGGTGTCGTCTTCGTCACAGAACGGACACGCGACCGAAGCCGGCAGTTCGTTCGACCGAAGGGGTGTGTCCTTCGGAGCGCGGCTGTCCTCCCGCGCCGCACCGTTTGCAGACACGTCAGTCCATCAACAGCGATCGGTTCCGATCGCCCCGGACCCGCGCGAGCGTGTCCTCATCGGGGCCGCCCGCCGCGGCGCGTCGCCGATCGTTCGACCATGCGGACCAATCGGGCTCGACGTCGCTCACCCAACTCCCGTTCTCGACGCGAGCGAGGTCGAGCCCGGCGGCCTCGAGCACCGGGCCGACGCGCTCGAGCCACCTTGCGCGCGTCGCCGCCGCATCGCCGTTGACGATGCCTTCCGCCGCCAGTGTGGTGGAGAGCGGGTCGTCGTCGGGGCCGAACCAGCCCATGCAGGAGGTCCATGCGCGACCGTAGCCGTCGGCCAGCGCCGCGCGTCCCGCCTCGGTTTCGGCGAGCCGCGACGTCCAGCCGCGTCCGTGCTCGAAATGAAAGCGCTCCTCCTCGAGCAGCTTCCGCACCTTGTAGTGGATGGGCTCGAAGCGGCTTTCATGGAGGGCCTCGCACTGGACTGCAAGCGCCGTGTCCAGGAGAAAGTTGAGCGCGAGCAACTCGGGCCACGACGACACATCGGCGTCGAGAAGTCCGATGTTCCGGTACTCGCCGGAGGCGCGCTCGTGTTCGAGCTGGTGCGGATCGAACCCGAAATCCTTGAGCATCGAGTAGAGGATGCGGGCGTGACCCCATTCATCCTGCGCCATCGCGGAGCAGGCGATCCCGGCTTCCACCGAAGGCGCGCCGAGCAGCCAGTCGGAGTAGCGAATCCCGAGCAGCCGCTTGTTGTCGGCGAGCGACAGAAGCAACGCGCCCAGGGCGTCCCGCGTGCCCTCGGACAACTCGGATGCGGATTTGTATCCGTTCGACTCGCTCATGCAGGTGTTCCGTAGCCAGGGGGAGAGTCGGAGTCGGCCGCCGACCCCTCGCCCACCGGTGGTGGGCCGCCGAGCGTGAACGGCCGCTGCTCGAGGTTCACCGCATAGAAGGAATCGCGCGTGGCGACCGCCATCTCGAACCACTTCGCCTCGTCGTACGTCTGCCACGCGTACACGCGGCCCAGATCGGCGTTCGGAGCCGTGACGCTACCCACATGCTCGAACCGGTCGGCCCGCTTCTTTCGCGCGAACACTTCGTAGATCCGTTCTTCGGAGAGTCCGTCTCCGCTCATACCGCTACTCCCGCAGTTCGAAGGATTTTGCGACCACGATCTGCGATCCGCGCCGTTGTCCACGGCGGGTCCCAGACCGTCTCGATCGCGACCTCGTGGATGTCGGGTTCCTCCAGAAGCCGCTTTCGCACATCCCAGGTAATGAAATCCATGCACGGGCAGGCGGTGGCCGTGAACGTCAGGGTCACCGTCACGTGGCCCGTCTCTTCGTCCGCCTCGACTCCGTACACGAGCCCCAGATCGACGACGGAAATGGGGAACTCGGGATCGGATACGTCGTACAGGGCGCGGAGGGCCCGCTCGCCCAGATCCGCAGCGGGCGCTTCGAAATGCGGCGCCGGGGGCAGGTCGAGGAGGTGCCCCTGCGTCTCCTTCAGCACGGCGGCGAAGTTCATCCCCTCTTCGTACCGGGGCCGCCCTTCGAGGATCGGCAGTGGGGCGTTCATTCGAAGCGCACTCTCGTGATGTCGAAATACGGCGCATCGCCTCCCATGTCGGCGAAGCGGGCGTCGATCACGTACACGT
The DNA here is from genome assembly GCA_048060725.1 of Gemmatimonadota bacterium. Taxonomy (GTDB): domain Bacteria; phylum Gemmatimonadota; class Gemmatimonadetes; order Palauibacterales; family Palauibacteraceae; genus Palauibacter. Next base: position 34,792 of record JBGMQU010000007.1, read on the forward strand.
CTCCACCGCGGATCGCCGCCGTGGTCGCGTCTGACGCGGCCTCCCGGCGCCCAACGATCGTGGCGGATTCCCACCCGTCGGCGCTCTCCAGAAGCAGCACTTCGGTGCGCGCAGCGTCACCCTCGCCGGTGTTCGCGACCGCGGCGAGCCGTCCGTCGGCCATGAAGACCAGGCCGTCGACGCCGATCGGCTCGGACACGGCGATCTGCGTCACACCGCCGTCGAGCCCGACACGGATGAGGCCTCGCGCCGCGGCCTGCGCCGCGATCAGGTAGCCGTCCGGGTGATACTCGATCCCGTTGATTCCACCGGGCTCGAGGGGCTCACCGGCCACCAGCACCGACGCTTCGCCGGAGGGCGTTACGCGGTAGATCGCGTGCGTCATGTAGTTCGTGACGTAAGCCGTCCCGTCCGGGCCGGTCGCGATGTCGTTGGCGAACTGACCGTCGCCGGGCGTGAGGACGCCGAGATCGGTCATGAAGATCCGCTCGCCCGTATCCAGGTCGTACGCGCCGAGCTTCGCGTAGCCGGGAGCTCCCTGGAACGACGCGAGGTCGGAGTTTGCTACGAGCAGCCGCCCGTTGGCCCGATCGATGTGGATCCCGATAGAGGACACGATGTCCGGGTCGTCGATGAATACGGTGTACGACCCGTCGTCCAGAACCTCCGTCACCGTACCGCGCGTCACCGAGCTGACGAGAAACCGGCCGCCGGCCTCATCCCACTCGATGCCCTCCGGGTGCAGCCCGGGATCTTCGATGCGAACCAGATCCGGTCCGGCATCCGTTTGCGCGACGATACCTGCCGATTCCACCTCGTCACCGGTTTCCGCCGGGCCGCAGGCGCCCACACCGAACGCGATCAGACCGACCGCGGTGGCGGGTCCGACGAAGACCTTCGTGCGCGCGGTCATGCGGCCAACAGCTTTTCGACGTCGAACCGGCTGCGTCGAACCGAATCGACGTATTGCTCGTTCATCGGCCCGCGCGCTTTCCAGCGATCGAAGACCTGTTCCCATGTGAGCGTCTCTTCGAACAGCCACCGTCGGGCTTCGGGGTCATACTGACACGGCAACTCGTAGTCGAGTTCGACCTGGTCGAGCTCCGCATCGTAGTGGGCCGGAACGTCGAACCCCAGCTCTTCGCACAATGGAACGACGGCCATCAGCCACGTCTGCCGCAGCTGGTCGTTCGTCATCCCCTTGAGCCGGAAGTCGAGTTGCGCATTGTGCCGCTTCTTGTCATCCGGCATGCCGAACCACTCGACTCCCATCGGGAACATCCAGTCGAGCGTCTTCTGAACGGCCTCTCTCGCGTGGCCACCGGCCTCCGCGAACCGTCGCACCCAGACCTCGCCATGGCGAAGGTGGAAATTCTCTTCCATCCCCACCTTCACGAGACCGCGCTTGAGCGGCCCGTAGCTCGTATTCCGGTGGACGTCGCTGAGGAGCGTGATGCCCGCCCGATCGTACAGGGCGTTCGCAGACACGAGTTCGGCCCAGTTCTCGAGCGGTTGATCGAAGCCGTAGGGGTGCTTGAAGCGTGCCGGGTCGCGCTCGTAGAGCAGCCAGTGGCGGTCGACGCCGAGGTCCTCGAGCAGGCGGTACGCGATGTTCGCGTGCCCCAACTCGTCCTGAATGATCGCGGTGGCGGATACCATCGTGTTCGTCGATGGGGCGTCCCTCGCCGCCATGAAGTAGGCGGGCGCGCTGATCAGTTCGGTGTCGCCCTGCACCGTCAACTGCGTGATCAGGGCCTTCTTGTATGTCTCCGTCATGTCCGCTTCGGACTCGACGATGAATCCTTCATGTACTTTCCGCTGCAGCTCTTCATCGGTAAAACGGGCCATCGGCGCGCGCTCCCGCATCGGTAACCGTGAGTATCCCAAATGGGACCGCAATGTAGCGCGGTGTCTCAAAAGTAGCATGGTACCAGGAGGGTGTGGCATCTCGGGCGGGCGGCTGGTCCCGTCTCGATCTTCGGGATATGTTCGGTGTCCCGTCTGCTGAAAATCGCCACGTAAGGAGGAGAAGATGTCGGAGTATCGCGGTCGCTTTCTCTGGTACGAATTGATGACCAACGACGTTGATGCGGCGATCGAGTTCTATTCCGGCATCACCGGATGGACTGCGCAACCATGGGAGGGCAGCGACCAGCCCTACACCATGTGGATGAGGGGAGAAGGGCCAGTCGGCGGGCTAATGCGGTTGCCGGACGAAGCCGCCGAGGCGGGCGCCCCGCCACACTGGCTCGCATACTTCGGGACTCCTGACATCGACGCAACGGTTGCCCGTGCCACCGAGCTTGGTGCGCATATTCTCGTCCCCACGATGGATCTTCCCGACATCGGCCGGATGACCATTCTTCGCGATCCGCAGGGGGCCGTCTTCGCCGCTTACCAGCCGGCGGCAGATCCAGCGCCCGAGACGCCGCCCGAGGCCGGTCAGTTCTCGTGGCACGAACTGGCGACGTCCGATCGCGAGGCGGCGTGGACGTTCTACTCCGAACTCTTCGGTTGGGAGACCACCGAGGAGATGGACATGGGTGAGGGCAACATGTACCACATGTACAGCCGGCCCGGCGGTTGGCCGCTCGGCGGGATCTTCAACCGAACGCCCGAGATGCCGGTGTCCGCCTGGCTGTTTTACGTCACCGTGCCCGACTGCGCGGCCGCGGTCGAAGCCGTGCAGGCCGGGGGTGGTCAGGTGTTGAACGGACCGATGGAGGTGCCGGGCGGCGACATGATCGCCCAGTGCATGGATCCACAGGGGGCGCCGTTCGCCGTTCACCAGGTGAAGGACGGTGGCGAGGCGTAGGTCGACGGGAAACCGATGTCTGCCGGAGCGAGGGCCGGCCGTCAGGTCTGTCTGCCGGCCCTCTCCTGCCCGTCGCGAGTCCCGGGGGTCGATCGAGGCCCGCGGGGGGTCGCGCTTTCGATCGTGGCCGGCGGTTCCAGTTCCGATCCGGCGGAGAACCGCATCAGGCCGCCGTCGAACTCGATGACCAGCTGATCGTCGGTGATCTCGAACGATTCAGAGACCGTCAGCGACGCCATCACGCGTTGCTCGAGATCGGCCAGGGGTTCCTCGCACATCCGGCGAGTGGCCCCGAGCGCGGAGATCCTGAGCGATCCCGCCTCGTCGTTCGAATAGCTACCGAACATCTGGTTGCACCCGGCGAATCCGGACACCCGGCCGCTCCCGGCGTCCGGCGTACCCAACTCCACGGCGAACCGCAGCGAAGGACGCGTTTCCAGCGCATCGGTCGACTGACTCCAGTCCCCAATTTCGATCGAACGCAGGATCCACTCGTGACTCGAGAGTGTCGCGACGGAGCCCGCGACCATCGCCGGTGCCGCGCCTTCCTTGATCGTCGGCGGGTTGATCGGCGTGAGTCCGCGTTCCGTGAGCGCGTATCTGCTCGTGATCGGGAGCGTAGGCTCGTCCTCGACGCTCGAGCGGGGCCCCCGCACCAGCAAGTCGACTTCGATGATTCCGTCGGTGATCCGCAGGTCCTCGACGACGAGCCGATCGCCCAGCAGACGAGTGGCGACATCCTCGACGTCCTTTCCGTCGCCGACAAGTGCGTGCACCCGGTAAAACGACTCGCGACCGCTGTACTCGACGAGGACGACTGCGGCGTCGAGCGTCTCGTCGCCGTCGAAATCGCCCTGCGTCGACGACACCAGCTCGACACGCTCAACGCCGGATCCGGGCGGGAAATCGAAGGCGCCGGACAGGAGCGTCACCACGCCGTCCGCCGTCGCGTCGCTCAGATACGTCGAGTTGGCGAGCTCATCCACACTCGTGGGGTCCACGTCGTCGCCGCATGCGGCCGTGACGAGCGCCCCAAGCAACAGAATCGGGCCGTACTTCTTCAACACCGTCTACTCCTTCTCCATGAATGGGTACCGGTAGTCGGTCGGCGGATCGAAGGTCTCCTTGATCGTCCGCGGCGAGACCCAGCGCAGAAGATTGAGGACCGATCCGGCCTTGTCGTTGGTGCCGCTCGTGCGAGCTCCGCCAAATGGCTGCTGACCCACGACGGCGCCGCTGGGTTTGTCGTTGATGTAGTAATTGCCCGCGGCGTGGCGAAGCCTCATGCTCGCCTCCCGGATCGCCGATCGGTCCCGAGCGAACACGGCCCCCGTCAACGCATACCGCGACGTCGAGTCGACCATGTCGAGCATCGCGCCCCACTCGGCGGGCTCGTACACGTGTAGCGTGATCACGGGTCCGAAGATCTCCTCGCACATCAGTTTGTGCTTCGGGTCCGCGGCCACCACCACGGTCGGCTCGACGAAGTACCCCGTCGTGTCGTCGCACCCACCGCCCGCGATGATCTCAGACTCTTCCGAGCCCTGCGCGTAGTCGATGTAGGCCTTGATCGAATCGTAGGCGGGCCTGTCGATCACCGCCCCGAGGAAGTTCGCGTAGTCGGCGGGGTCTCCGACCTCGAGCTCGTTCGTCATCTCGAGAACGCTCTCGCGGACGTCGTCCCACAGATTCGAGGGGATGTAGGCGCGCGAGGCGGCCGAGCACTTCTGTCCCTGGTACTCGAACGCGCCGCGCACGATGGCGACGGCGACGGCCTGCGGGTCGGCGCTCTCGTGCGCGACGATGAAATCCTTGCCGCCCGTCTCGCCGACAAGGCGCGGATACGTGTGGTATGTCGCCAGGTTGTCCGCCACCTGCTTCCACAGGGTGTGGAACGTCCCGGTCGACCCCGTAAAATGCACGCCCGCCAGCTCGGGGCTCGACATCACGACATCGCTGATTCTCGCCGCGTGACCCGGGAGGAAGTTGATCACCCCCGGAGGCATACCGGCCTCTTCGAGGAGCTTCATCACGTAGTAGGAACTGAGGACGCTGGTCGTGGCCGGCTTCCAGAGCACGACGTTGCCCATCAGCGCGGGCGACGTGCTCAGGTTGCCGCCGATCGCTGTGAAGTTGAACGGACTGACCGCATAGACGAAGCCTTCGAGCGGTCGGTGATCCATGCGATTCCAGACGCCGGGCGACGAGAGGGGCTGCTCCGCATACACCTTTTGTGCGAACTGGCAGTTGAAACGCCAGAAGTCGATCAACTCGCAGGCCGCGTCGATCTCAGCCTGCATGGAGTTCTTGCTCTGCCCGTTGATCGTCGCGGCGTTCACCTTCGCCCTCCACGGACCGGCAAGGAGGTCGGCGGCTCGCAGCAGGATCGCGGCGCGGTCCTCCCAGTTCCAGTTCGACCAGTCGCGCCACGCGTCCCGCGCCGCCTCGATGGCGGCCTGGGCCTCGGTTTCGGCCGCCATGTGGAAGCGCGCAATGACGTGTCCGTGGTCGTGGGGCATGACGACATCGTGCATGTCGCCCGTGCGGATCTCCTGTCCTCCGATGATGACCGGAATCTCGACGATCTCGGACCTCTGCCGCTCGACCTCCGCCGTCAACTCGGCCCGCTCGGGGCTTCCCGGCGCGTACTCGAGGCACGGCTCGTTTGCGGGGACGGGAACCCGAAAACTCCCGTGGATGCCAGCCAGGGGTCGCGGCTGTGTCGCTCCGGCGTCGCGATCGGCCTGCATATCGGCCACTTGCGCGGTCATCCTCTCCATCGACGGTCCTCCAGTGTCATCGAATGGGTTCTTCCCCGGCCGACGGACCGCCGTCGGCAGGAACGGTCCGAGTCGCGTGACCGGGGTCGAATGCATAATCGTCCTGTATAATGTCGTGGGATGCGGGGCTTCGCCATTACGAGATTCCGTGTTTCGAAGGCGGGGGCGGTCGGGGTTCCGGAAGGGTGTCGAAGAAGTACAGAGGGGTGTCGAAGAAGTGCAAGTGGATCGCGCGCGGGGGTATCGCGCGTGTTCAGTCTCGGAACGAGGACGAAGTCACGATCATGCGTTGGCGAAACTGGTTTGTCGCGGCACTGGTGCTGCTTTCGACGGGTCCCGCGGCGTCCGCGCAGTCCGTGGCGGACGACCTCGCGGTGGTGGAGCGCCGATTCGCGGCGGCGCGGGAGAGCGCGGTGCACCTGCTCGCCCCGCGCGCGTTCAAGCAGGCGGTCGACCGGCTTCGTGACGCGCAGCGCCGCGCGGATCGCGGAAGTGATGCGAGCGCGATACGCGAGCGTCTCGATCAGGCCCGGTCGGAGATCGGCCTGGCGGAGCTCGCCGCCGATGATGTCCGCATCTCGTTCTCGGACGCGCTCCGGGCACGGGAGGGTGCAAGGGGACAGGATGCGGCGCTCCGGGCCCCCTCCGCGTGGGAGAGCGCCGAGCGCGAACTCGAGCGGGCCGGTCGCGATGCCGAGCGGGGCAAGCTGGCCGACGCCGCGGAGCCGGCCGGTCGTGCGACGGAGTTGTATCGGCGAGCCGCCGAGGCCGCGCGGAGCGATCGTCTGCTCGGGGAGGCGATCGACGCCCGGCAGGCGGCGCTTTCCGGAGGGGGATCGCAGCTGGCCCCTGGAACCTTCGCGCTGGGGGAGGAGGCGTTAGCCGCCGGGCAGGCGGCGATCGCGAGCGGATCTGACGCCGAAGTGGGCCGCGATGGCGAGCGGGCGCTGGACGCGTTCCGGCGCGCGGGGTGGTTGGCGGCGCTCGCCGACAGCGTGATATCGCGCGCCATTTCACTCGAGACGTTCGTGAACGATCACGAGCGGGACCTGGCCCTCCTGGCAGAAGCGGCCGGGGTCGAGCCGCCCGACCTGCGCACGCGGGAGGGCTCCGCCACGGCCGCGATCGAGCGGGCCATCAGGGACGTGCTCGCGCGCAATGCCGACCTCGACGACGCCTTGCGGGCCGAGCGCGCCACGACCGGGCAGCTGTCGGGTCAGGTCGCCTCGCTCGAAGAGGCCCTGACGGACTCGGAACGTCGGTATTCCGACTCTCGAGCGTCGCTTCTCGCCCGTCAGCGACAGGATGACCGTCTCCGAGAGACGAGCGCGCTGTTCTCCCCCGAAGAGGGAGAGATCTTTCTCAGCGGCGATGATCTGGTGTTGCGACTCTACGGTCTGACCTTCGCTTCGGGTTCGGACGAGGTGGACGATTCGATGGCTCCCCTGTTGACCAAGGTGGAGCGCGTCCTTCTCGAGTTCTCCGACGCCACGATCCGTGTGGAGGGACACACCGACTCCCAGGGCAACGCCGACCGAAACCGCGCCCTGAGCCAGAGCCGGGCGATCGCGATTCGAGACTACTTGCTGTCACGGGTCCCGATCAGCTCATCGCGGATGGAGGCGACCGGACACGGGGAGGACCGCCCGATCGCGCGCAACGACACGGAAGAGGGACGGGCGCGGAACCGCCGAATCGAGATTATCCTGACGCTGCCGAACTGAGACGGCCCGCATCGGCCCGGCGGCGGATCACTCGGCCAGGCGGCTCCCCGTCCGATTCACGCCATCCACGACCCGCGTGATCGGTGTGTAGAGCTCGGGCCACCGGTCCTGGATCAGATCGAGTTCGTACTCGCCGGGCGAGATGACCTCGCGGGTCTGATCGACGCTGTGGAGATCGATTTCCAGATGGAAGCGTCCGGCCTCGGCCCCGGCTTCCAGCAGGACCTGTCCGTCGCGGTCCGCCGCGATGCTGCCCCCGCGGAAGACGACCCCTCGTTCCGTCCCCACCCGGTTGACCGCCAGATAGAACGCACGGTTCTCGTTCGCTCGAACCCGGACCGTTTCCTTCTTCATGTCGAGCCGCGGCCAGTTGGTCGGGAGGATCAGGAGTTGGGCGCCGAGCAGCCGCAGCGATCGTGCGGTCTCGGGGAAACTCCCGTCGTAGCAGATGTGTACACCGATCGTCCCAAACGGAAGCTCGAACACGCGGGGCGGTTCGCCACCGGGAGACGTGAAGCGGTCTGCACCGAGACACAGGGTATGGATTTTTCGATAGCGTCCGATCACGCCCTCGGGTCCGATGACGAACGCCGAGTTGAACAGGTGCGCTCCGTCACGCTCGATCGCCCCGCACACGACGTGGACGCCCGCTTCCCCGGCTGCCTCTGCCACCCGGGTTACCTGCGGGCCGGATCTCTCGACCGCCGCCTCGCGCGCCTCGTCGATCGAACGGAAGACGTATCCGCTGAGCGCGGCCTCCGGGAACACGACGAGTTCCGCGCCTTCCGCCGCCGCGGCCCCGATCTCGGAAGCGACCAGTTCTCCGTTTCGGATCGAAGCGCCGAGGTGGGGCGCCATCTGGACCGCGCAGATCCGGGTCACGATTCGCGCGACTCCGTCATTCCCACGGCCGCTCGACCCGGAACGCGGCGACGAGGCCCGCGACGAGAGCCGTGACCGCCAGGCCGACCCCCACCCAGCGTCCGATCCGGGCGGCCGGCTCCTGGGACCCGTCGCGCCACGGCCGTTCGAGTTCGTCGCGCCAGTAGTCGACCTCGGCGGTCACCAGGTCGGTCGCCGCGTCGGCCAGCGGCCGGATCGAATCGCGAACGCTCACGAGCCGGGCGGTTTCGAGCCCACGAAGTCTTCGCCGCCATCGACCCGGATCGTGTTGCCGGTCATCCAGTAGGTGCCCGCGTCGGCCAGCGCGAGCATGCACCGCGCGACGTCCTCGGTTGTGGTGAGGCGCCCGTACGGGTTCTGGCCCGCCGCCTCCGCGATCATGTGCTCGGCTCCCGGGATCTTCCGGAGCGCGGGTGTATCGGTGACGCCCGCTCGGATCGCGTTCGCGGTGATTCGGTACGGAGCCAGCTCCAGCGCGAGTTGTCGGCAGTGCGACTCGAGCGCAGCCTTGGCCGCGGACACCCCTCCATAGGCGGGAATCACCCGATCGCCACCAGACGACGTCATCGCGAAGATCCGTCCCCCTTCGCCCATGAGCCCACGCTCGATGAGGCCTCGGGTCCAGTACACGAGCGAATGTGCCATGACGTCGAGGGTCATGTTCATCTGCTCTGGCTTCATCGTCTTTCCCTCCGAGGCCACGAAGGGGAGAAGCGTCCCGAAGGCAAGCGAGTGCATGAGAATGCGGATGGAGCCCGGCTCGGCCGACTCCGCCATTTCGTCCAGGACCGCTTCGCGCTTCTCGGCCGACGCCGCGTTCGCGTTGAAGAAGGCGGCCCGCTGCCCGGCCGCCTCGATTTGTGAACGGATCTCCTCGACGTGCGCGAGACCGGCGCGCCGGTCGAGGTGGACGCCGTAGATGTCGTATCCGGCGTTCGCGAACTCGATCGCGGCACATTCCCCGAACCCGCTCGAGGCTCCGAGTATCAGCGCGCCTGGGGAAGAGTCCATCCGGTCATCCTGGTCGGGGTTTGGTAGAGTGTCGGCATGTCGAGCACCAACCTGTTATGGCATCGGGAGGAGAAGAATAGCGGGGCGGTCGGGGCTTTGCACTGGACGGGTTCGCACGAGGCGGAGGAGCGGGGGAGACGTGCTGTGGGACATCCCGGGTGGAGCCGCTGAACCGCACGAACCCTCCCGTAGCACGAATCATATTTTTTCAAAAAATGTCCTCCACGGGATCGCCGTTCGGTGGGAAAGGGAGGGGCGGGGTTTTGCCCCAAAAACCGGGCATATCCGGGGATTCCGTTTCGCGCATTGCGATGCTCACGATTTGCAATCCACAATGATGGCGAGTTTTCCACGAATCCTCAACAGTCCTATATACTGTTGTAATAACAGGAGTTACGGGTCCGCGTGGTCGTCGGATAGCGAGTCGTTGACTTCGGCCACGTCTTGCCCGTCCCGCAGACCTCGCCTATTCTCGTCGACCCATGATCGAGGGCGATGACACGATTCCTCGCTGTCTGAGTCTCGTTCGTGAGATTCGGTAGAAATGAATGTTTTACTCACTCAAGGTGAAGGTGTATCTGTCGATGATATCGGGAACCGAGACCCGTCCAGTCGAGGTCGTCGTCGATCTTCCTCTCGAGCTCGTCGATGACGTCAGGGCCGTCAACGACAGCGACCCAGATTATCTCGGCAAGGTGATCCAGTACGCGCTCGCGCGGCGGATCATCTTCGAGGAACTCACCTCCGCCGGGGTCGACCCGCGGTAGCATCCCCCCGCATTTCTCATCAACGTCGGACCCGCCTCCGTTTGACCATCGGCAGGCGGCGCGCTACATCGCTCGCTGGGGTTGTCGTGTGGTGAGGCGGTGAGAGCGAGGGCGAGGATGGCAGTGTCCGCCGAGACGGATTTTCCTACCGAGTCGAAGCAGCAGGGCGACGATGGACAGACCGACGGCGGGCAGACCGACGCGGTCCTCAGAGCGAAGTACGCCGATTTTTGCTCCGCGCAGCTGACCGAGGTCTTCCTTTCCCTTTCCGATGACCGCATCTATGAACTGGTCGAGGAAGAGGCGCGTCTTCAGCAGGTGGGCGGCGGCAAGCTCGGGTTTCGGACGATGGTCAAGCTCGCCACGAAACGCCTTCGCGACAGCGTTCCTCTGCCGGACTACGAGACGTGGAAGCACGATTATCAGGCGGAGCCGGAGCGGTACGAACGGTATCTCCTGGGGCTCTGGGAGCCCCTGGTTGCCGGGTCTCGGGAAGATCCGGCAGAGGGTGAGGGAGGGTGATATGGCCGGGTATCAGGTCAACGGCGGCGGTGACGACGGAGCCAGGCCGCAACTGGGAATGTTCGAAGACGCGGATCGTGAGCAGGCCATCGGGTCGCTCGACGACGAAGGCGGTAACCAGTGGCAGACGCTGGTCCTGCTGGAGCAGGTTTCGGGGGATCTCGTGCGAGGACGCCTGTCGTTCCGGTGCGGCGAGGAGCGGTACGACACGGCGGCCGTCATCCTGGAGGAGACCGCGGCGCGGGTGGTCCGGCGAGCGAGCGAGCTTCCGAAGGCGATGATGCTTCAGTTGTTGCTGTCGGCGCGCGGCTGACCGGGAGCACCGCGGCGCAGAACTTCCACGGCGAGCGTCCGCAGCATCACCCAGCCGGCCCGAGCGGACGCGAACGGGTTGCCCGACACCTTCGATGTACCGACCGACCGGCGTTCGAACTCCACCGTGACGCCCGTGACTCGAAGACCGGCGCGCAACGCCCGCACCTGCATCTGGACGTACCAGCCATAATCACGGTCATCGAGTCCGAGAAGGGCCAGCGACCGCCACCGAATCGCCCGAAACGGCCCCATATCTCGTACGGTCGATCCGTAGCGCACGCGCATGACCGAGACGACGAACGCGTTGCCGAGTCGAGCGTGCCAGCGCACGCCTCGCTCGTCGGGGGAGGTGCGTTCTCCCACGACCAGATCGGCGGCGTCGGTCTCGATTGGCCCGAGCAGCACCGCCAGCTGGGCGGGGGCGGCAAAGTCATCGGCGTCGAGGAAGACGAGAGCGTCGGGGGTCGCGCCCTGGCGTCGGAGGTGGGCGATGCCCGCGAGACATGCCTGGCCGTATCCCGGACGAGGTTCCGTCACCACTTCTGCCCCGAGGTCGCGCGCGACGCCAGCCGTATCGTCCGTGGACCCGTTGTCCACCACGACGATGCGCGCCGGCGCGTCAGCGACCCGGCCCAGCCGATCGAACAGCAGCGGCAGGGCCTCCGCCTCGTCTCGGGCCGGGATGAGCAGCGCGTAGGACATACGCGAACCTATGCCTTTCGGAGAGCGTCGTGACGCCGGACCGTCGGACGTCCCCCGTGCCCTGGCTCGCGCTTCAGTCGGCCGCGATCCTGGCCATGGCGTGGATCCCCGGCGCGGATGCGACGCCATGGCCGCTGCTGGCGTTGTGGGCCCTCGCGTTCGCCGCCTACGCATTGGCGGCACGATCGGCCGAGCAGCTCTCCGAGCGGGCGCTCTGGACCGGCGCGATCGGCCTCCGTCTCGGGCTCCTCGGGGCGGCGCCGTCGCTGTCGGAGGACGTATACCGCTATGTGTGGGACGGCCTCGTCACGCGCAGCGGGATCAACCCGTTCGCCTATCCTCCGGCGGCGCCCGAGTTGGCGGCGATCCGGCCCGAGTGGTTCGAGCTGATCAACCACCCGACGGTGCCGACGATCTATCCGGCCGGTGCGCAGATCGTGTTTGTCGCGCTCGCGGCGATCCTTCCCGGCTGGCTGCTCTTCAAGCTCGCGTGGGTGTGCGCCGACCTCCTCGCCGCCTGGCTGTTGTCGCGTCTCGCGCGTGAGGGTGCGGGTCGGCGCCTCGCGACCTTCCTGTATCTCTGGAGCCCGCTCCTGCTCGTCGAGGTCGCCTGGAGCGGCCATTTCGAGACGGTCGGCATCGCCGCGATGCTGGGGGCGATCCTCGTGGTTCGCTCGAACGCATGGGCCGGAGGCGCGCTGCTTGGCCTCGGCGCCGCCCTCAAGTTCGCGCCGCTCGCGGCCGTGCCGGCCCTGTTCCGCCGCTACGGGTTCGTGCCGGCCTTGCTCGCCGTGGCCGTCCCGGTCGTCCTGTACGTGCCGTACGCGGCCGTCGGGCCGCGGCTCTTCGAAGGACTGCGCACGTACGCGGACATCTGGGAGTTCAACGCGGGCGTTTACGGCGTGCTCCGGCTTCTTCCGGGTCCGGCAGACCTGGGGCGCTGGATCGGAGCCGTCGTTGTCGTCTCGATCGCGTTGTTCGCGGCGTACCGCCGCTGGGGCGTGGGCCGCACGCTGTACTGGACCATCGGCGCCGGCCTCCTGCTGTCTCCGACGATTCACCCGTGGTACGTGTTGTGGGTGCTGCCGCTCGCGTGTCTGTATCGCGGAACCGGCTGGATCGTCTTCACGGGCACCGTGTTTCTCGCCTACGCCGGACGCGACGCCTACCTGTCGTCCGGCGCGTGGCCGGAGCCGCTGTGGCTCCGCCTCCTGATCCACGTGCCGCTCCTGTGGCTACTGGCCCGAGATGGGCTCGGCCTTGCGAAGGCCCGGTCGGAGCGCCTCGGCTGACGCCGCAACGTACCCGAGGGCGAACAGGGCCGTGAACGGAAGCGCCGCGGCGAGCCCGACCTTCGTCAGGTTCCACGCGGCCCCCGCCAGCGCGATCGCGAGGATCGCCCTCACCCAGTCGCTCATCGTCCAGGCGCGGGCGCGGTAACGGACCCGCGTCGTGAACCCCTCCTTGGGCGTCCGGGCGAACGGGGTCACCCGTCCCATGGCCCCGCGGAACACGGCGCCGCTGAGCGGGACGCCGAGCCCCAGACCGAGCAGCAGCGCCTCGGCGATCCGTCGAGGAAGCGCAGGCGCCCGCACCCCCCGGAGCACGGCGGCCGAACCGTAGAACACGATGAACGGCAGGGTGGCCAGTGTGAGGGCCACCAGGTGAACCCATCGAGGCAGGGCGCCCCCACCGATGCCGAGCCAGCCGGTCGTGGCGAGCGCCGTCCCCAGGAGCAGGGTGAGCGGGTGGACAAAGTGGCTGAGGAGGTGGGCCGATGCCTCGACCTTTTGCGCCGTCGTGGCTCGGGAACGCCACACACGGGGAAGCAGCTTCCGGGCCGCCTGCACGCCCCCCTGGGTCCACCGCTCCTGCTGGATCTCGATCGCGCGTAGTCCCGCCGGCAACTCCGCCGGGACCCGCACGTCGTCGAGGTAGGCGAACCGCCAGCCGGCCAGCTGCGCCCGGTAGCTGAGGTCGACGTCTTCGGTGAGCGTGTCGCTCGACCATCCGCCGGCCGCCGCGATGCACGCACGACGCCACATGCCGCCTGAACCGTTGAAGTTGAAGAACAACCCCGCGCGATACCGGGCTTCGTGCTCGATCGCGAAGTGCGCGTCGAGAAACAACGCCTGCGCCCTGCGCAGCCAGCTCGTCTCGAACGCCAGGTGCGTCCAAGAGGCCTGTACGGCTCCGACGTTCGGATCCGCGAACGGGCCGAGAAGGTCGCGGATCAGGGTCGGGGGCGGGACGAAGTCGGCGTCGAGCACGAGGAAGAACTCTCCGCGTGCACGCCGCGCTCCGTTCGCGAGCGCTCCCGCCTTGAAACCCGAACGGCTGGAGCGGTGGATGTGCGTCGCGTCGATGCCGCGTTTCCGCCACGAGGCCACACGATCCAGCGCGAGCCGGCTCGTCTCGTCATCGGAGTCGTCGAGCACCTGGACCTCCAGCCGGTCGGCCGGATAATCCAGCTCGCAGGCAGCGTCGATCACCCGCTCGATAACGTTCGCCTCGTTGTACACGGGCAGCTGGACCGTCACGCGAGGCAGCGGCCCGCTCCACTCCCGGATTTCCGTGCGCGGCGGACGCCGGAACCGGAGCCACAGGAGTCTGAGCCGGTGGGCCCCGAAGGGGAGCAGGAACAGCAGGACGATCACATACCCGATCGTGCCGACAGTGGTCGCCATGGACTACTGGCCCGTTCCGGCCGAAACGCGACGAAAGTCAGCCACCGGCTTCCACGTACAGTTCGCCGCCGCTTTCCCGAAACTCCTCCGCCTTCTCGCGAAGCCCCGTCTCGAGCGCGTCGGCCGCCTCGACCGCATGCGCCTTCGCATAGTCGCGGACGTCCTGCGTGATCCGCATCGAGCAGAACTTCGGGCCGCACATCGAGCAGAAATGCGCGATCTTCGCGCCCGCCGCGGGCAGCGTCTCGTCGTGGTACTCCCGGGCCGTCACCGGATCGAGCGACAGATTGAACTGATCCTCCCAACGAAAATCGAAGCGTGCCTTCGACAGGGCGTCGTCCCATTCCTGCGCCCTGGGGTGTCCCTTCGCGAGATCGGCCGCATGGGCCGCGATCCGGTAGGCGATCACGCCCGCCTTCACGTCGTCCCGGTTCGGCAGCCCGAGGTGCTCTTTGGGCGTGACGTAGCACAGCAGGGCCGTGCCGGCCCGTCCGATCATCGCGGCGCCGATCGCGCTCGTGATGTGATCGTACGCCGGCGCGATATCGGTCGTGAGCGGTCCGAGCGTGTAGAACGGCGCCTCGTGACACCATTCAAGCTGCTTGTCCATGTTCTCCTGGATCATGTGCATCGGGACGTGGCCTGGCCCCTCGCACATGGTCTGAACGTCGTGTTCCCACGCGATCTTCGTGAGTTCGCCCTGCGTCTTCAGCTCCGCGAACTGTGCCTCGTCGTTCGCATCGGCGATCGACCCGGGCCGCAGCCCGTCACCGAGCGAGAACGACACATCGTACGCTGCCATGATCTCGCACAACTCCGCAAAGTTCGTATACAGGAATGACTCCTCGTGGTGGGCCATGCACCACTTCGCGATGATCGACCCGCCGCGCGATACGATCCCCGTGAGACGGTCCGCGGTGAGCGGGATGTACCGCAGCAGAACGCCGGCGTGGACCGTGAAGTAGTCCACCCCCTGCTCGGCCTGCTCGATGATGACGTCGCGGTATGCGTCCCACGTGAGATCCTCCGGTTGTCCGCCCACCCGTTCCAACGCCTCGTACAGCGGAACCGTTCCGATCGGGACGGGGGAGTTCCTGAGAATCCACTGGCGCGTCTCGTGGATGCTCTCGCCGGTCGACAGATCCATGACCGTGTCGGCGCCCCACAGCGTTGCCCACCGGACCTTCTCGACTTCCTCTTCAATGGAGGATGTGACCGCGGAGTTCCCGATGTTCGCGTTGATCTTCACCCGGAAATTACGGCCGACGATCGTCGGCTCGAGCTCGGGGTGGTTGATGTTCGCCGGGATGATCGCGCGTCCGCGGGCGACCTCGGATCGGATGAACTCGGCCTCGAGACCCTCGCGGATCGCGACGAACTCCATCTCGGTCGTGATCTCGCCGCGCTTCGCATAGCGCATCTGCGTGACCGGGCCGTCGCCGCGCAGGACGATGGGTCGGCGCAGGGGCTCCGGGATCAGCTCCGAGTCGCCTTGCGCGCCATAGTGCGCGCCCACTTCGCCCACGTCGCCTCGCCCGCGGATCCATTCGGCACGAACCGCCGGGAGTCCGAGGTTCGGGTCGCGTCCGAGCGGTCCGCTGGTGTCCTCAACCCGCAGGGCCGGTTCCCCTCCGCCGAGCGAAATCTCGCGCATCGGGACATGTATGCCCGAAGGCCCATCGACATACGTCTTGCGCGAATTGGGGAAGCTCTCGCCGTACGACTCCGCGTCGGCTGCAGTCCCGTTTGCGGACGCGTCGTCTGGGGACGCCCCGTTCGCCGTCGCGTCGCCGGAAGCTCCGTTGAGAGCCATCGCACAAATGCCTTTCTCGCGGACGCGGGGAGCGGCCGGGGTGGTCCCTTCCGCTGCGCTCCCTACGCCGGTATCAGCCGGATCAGGTTCGAGGAGGGCTTCCCCCTCCAAAGGGTCTCTCTCAACCCGCACGAGCGGGTACCCCTGGCAGCCGCGATGATCGTAGGCGAGCACCCTCGAACGGGCAACGCGTGAGCAGGTGAGGTCCGAACACGAGTGCCCCGGTGTTGAACGACGACTTTCTCGACATGTTGTCCGCGTTGTCAGAAGAGGGCGCGAGGTTTCTGATCGTGGGGGCGTACGCGCTCGCACACTACGGTCTCCCCCGAGCCACGGGTGATATCGACATCTGGGTAGGGGATTCGCCTGAGAACGCCGCCCCATCCGTGTGACGCCACGCGACTCCGGCTCTACCTTTCATGGATGAGTCCGTCGACTGCCCCCGACGAGCCGTCCCCGAAGACGGCGGCCGCTTCAGCGCGCTTCCCGATCCGTGTGGCCGCCATCGACGTCGGCTCCAACGCGATCCGGTTCGTCGCCGCCGAGTTCCATGACGAGACGCACCACACGGAGCTGGCAACCGAGCGTGCTCCGGTGCGGCTCGGGCATTCCGCCTTCGTCGACGGCGAACTCGACGACGCCGCGATGGACGCCGCCGCCGGCGCGTTCCGCCGGTTCCGCGCGTCGATCGACGAACTCGGAATCACGTCGGTTCGCGCCGTCGCAACGAGTGCGGTTCGGGAGTCGAGGAACGGCCCGGCCTTCGTTGAGCGGATCAAGAGCGAGACGGACATCACGCTGGGCCTCATTTCCGGAAGCGAAGAGGCACGTCTGGTCTGGACGGCGGTTCGCCAACGGATCGCCCTCGGGACGAACAAGTGGATGCTCGTCGATCTCGGCGGCGGGAGTGTTGAGGTGTCTCTCGCGGACGATGCCGGAATCCTGTGGAGCGAGTCTCACACCATGGGGTCTGTGCGGTTGCTCGAGGAACTCGCCGGTGCCGACGACGCGCCCGGCCATTTCTCCAGCCTTCTCGCCCAGTACGCGGCGACGCTCCGCATCCCGGCCGCCGCGAAGCACTGGACGCCGGTCGAGCTCATCGCCACCGGCGGCAGCATCGTCGCGCTCGCCCGGCTCGCCGGCCGCGAGACGGAGTCGGGCGAGGTGCTCGTGATCACGCGCGATGACCTCCGCGGCGCGATCGACGTGCTGTCGGGTCTGTCCTACGCCGAACGCGTGGACCGGCTGGGGCTCAGGGAGGACCGCGCGGACGTCATTCTCCCGGCGGCGATCGTGTACGACCGGGTCGCCGAGCTGGCGGGAGCGGAGCGAATCTTCGTCCCCTGCGTCGGCGTGAAGGAAGGGGTGCTCCTCGACCTCGTCGACGAGCAG
>JBGMQU010000008.1:0-50623 GCA_048060725.1 Gemmatimonadota bacterium
GACGCAGCTTGCGGAGATTCTCTCCGAAGAACAGATGGGGAAGTACGCCGAGCTGGTGGAGCAGCGTCGACAGGCTCGACGGCCTCCCTTCTAGGCGGCTGTTCTTCAGGGAATGATCTCCGCCAGACCGGCCTCGGCCACGAGGATCAGAAGCGCCGCCTGGATCGCGGTGTGGCCGTTGGTGTTGATCCACCACTCTCCTGGAGAATGCGCCCCACCTCCGGTGCCCCCGCTCCCGATCGTGATGGCGGGGATGCCGAGCGAGATCGGGATGTTCGAGTCGGTGGAAGACCGCGCCAGGTCGGGTTCGCTGCCCATCAGGGCGATGGCGGTCTGAGCGCGGACGACGAGGTCGTGATCGTCGGGGATCTCGCCGGAGGGGCGGTCACCGATCATGTCCAGTTCGAGCATGATCTCCGGGCCGTCACGGCGAAGCGCGTTCTCCTCGACGAGTGCCCGCTGCATGGCCTCCCGAAACGCCGCGTCGATGCGGTCGAGGCTGGCGGGGCTCACCGAGCGCATGTCGATCTCCATCCAGGACTCGAACGGGATGGAGTTTACGGACGTGCCCCCACCCAGTCGGCCGACGTTGTAGCTCGTGCGGGGGCCCGATCGCGTCAACGCCTCCGCCGCATCCTGAAAATACCGGATCCCGCGTCCCAGCGCGTGCGCGGGGTTGGCCAGTCCGAACGCGCCCCACGAATGTCCGCCGGGCCCGCGAAATGTCACCCGGTAGCGGTAAGATCCGAGACCCTTGTTGATGATCCGTCCCAGGCCCGTGCCGTCGAGATCGATCCACGCGTCGATTGGGTCGGCCCCCTCGCGGAACAAATACTTCATCCCCCGTAAATCGCCCAGGCCTTCCTCGCCGACGGTCGCGATGATCCACACATCCGCCTCCGTCTCGATGCCCGCGGCCTCGAGGGCCCGCAGGACGGCGAGGACCGCGGCGAGCCCCCGGGTGTCGTCGCCGATTCCCGGTGCGAACAGCGTGTCACCACGCTGCGTCACGGTCACGTCGACATCGGCGGGAAAGACGGTGTCGAGGTGACCCGAGATCGCCACGACCCGCCTTCGTCCATCGACGGCCCCGCTCGCCCCGCCTCGTCCGGGGCGCAGCGCCACGACGTTGCCCTCGCCGTCGATAGTGACGGAATCGGCGCCCGCCTCGCGGAGCCATTCCGCATACACGCGCGCACGAGCCTCCTCCATGAACGGAGGCGCCGCGATCTGCGTCAGCTCGATCAAGTCGGCGACCGTCCGATCGTCCATGTCCTCGACTGCCGCAAAGGCCTCGCGGATCGCGGGGTGCTCGGCGAGGGTGCGTACCGCGTCCTCGACGGACTGCGCACTGGTCGGGCCGGGAAGCAGCGCGACCATTCCCCCGACCCACGCGAGGAGACAACGCCCCGTCCTGCTCGAACCGGTAGTCATGTGCTTCCCTTTCAAACGTCGAGTCCCGCGGCGCGCATGATCGCCAGAGCGTTCCCCGCCTTCACGGTTCCCGGGTGAAGCGTATAGTCGAAGCGGATCTCGCCCTCGTCGAGAGCAAACTCGAAATGAGCGTTCCGCGCGCGAGGGCCCACGCCGTCGGCGATCGCGGCCAGGGCCAGGTCGTGGGTCGTGATGATTCCGATCGCGCCGCGATCGAGGAAGGCTCGAACCACCGCCTCCGCTCCGATCCGCCGATCCTCGGAGTTCGTGCCGTGCAGCAGCTCATCGAGCAGAAACAGCCCGGGAGGCGAGTTTTCCGCCTGATCGACGGCTCGCTTGATCGCGTGAATCTCGGCGTAGAACCGTGAGGCCCCATCGAGAAGCGAATCGAGCGTGCGAATCGACGCCCCGATCGCCACGGGCGACATGTCCATGCTCGAGGCCCGGACCGGAGCTCCGGCCTGGGCCAGCACCACATTCACCCCCACCGTCCGTAGAAGCGTGCTTTTGCCCGACATGTTCGAGCCGGTGACGACGAGCATGTCCGGGTGGCGTTCGGTTCCCTCTGGTATCGCCGCGGATCCGCCCACCGCCACGTCGTTGGGCGTGCACTGGAGCAGCAGGGGATGCGCCATCCCCTCGGCCCGCACCCGCGGCTCGCCTCTGGTGACCGTGGGGAACGCGTACTCCGGATGTTCATAGGCCAGCGTCGAAAGGTCCAGAAGGGCTTCCAATTCGCCGACCGCGGCGATCCAACCTCCGACCTTCGAGCCATGCTCGGCGCGCCAGCGCTCGATCGCGAACGAGCAGTTCGTCCCCCATAAGAGCGCGAGGGAGATGGGGGCGAACATCATGTTCTCTCTCGCCTCGAGGGCGTCGACGCGTTTCAGCAAGCCATTAATCACGACAGACGCGGGGGGGTCGTGTGATCCCAACGCCGAGTCGATGCGGCCCGTCCGCTCGGTGTGGAACGCCTCCCGCTCGATCCGCTCGAGCGCCCGCTGGATCTGTCGGAACGACGGGGCAGGTCGCTCCACCCCTTCGATCACCGCCTGTACCCGCTTCCTGAGCGGCAACCAGAACACGAAGTTCGCGAGCAGCACCCAGACGAGCGGTGGTGGGCCGAGCCAGATCGATGCGATGGCCGCCGCGAGCGTGGCTCCCGCGAGCACGAGCGCTGCGATCCGTGCTGCACCCGTGGGGAGTGGGGATGGGGCCGTCGCCCAGGCGACCAGGTCGTCGGCGCCGAGCGCCTCTACGATCTCGTCATCGAGTACGGCGAGGTCTTCACGAAAGTCGATCCGATCGCGGAGTTCGCCCACCCCCTCCTGCCGGGCCAGGATTTCTTCCGGTTCCGCCGGTTGCAGGAGCCAGTCGGCCAGGGTCCGGCGTCCGGCGGCCGTGCGGGCGCCACAAAGAAGCTCGTACAACGACCCTACACCGAAGATGTCGAGGTGGTTGGCGTAGGGGTGGGCATCATCCAGCCATTCCGCACCGGTCTCGCCGACTCCCGCGAAGTGGCCTGCCAGCCGCCTCAGCCCCCGCGCATAGTAGGCGGCCGCCCGCTCGGCCCGGGCCAGCGCCCGGCGCGTACGGACGTGGGCCACGACGAGGCCGACGAACAGCGCCACGGGCAGTCCGAGGAGGATTCCCGCGTGAACGCGACCGCGGAGAAACCAGATCGCCAGCCCCGCAACGAGCCAGAGGATCAGCCGGAAACGAACGATCCGCTCGGCGCGGGACTGCGCCTCGACGACCCGGACCTGCCGGGCCTCCAGACGGGCTGTGTATTCTGCGTGAGGGGACGTCATGCCCGCGATGATGCCGGTCGCGGACGGGGTTGGCCAGCGGACGGCGGAAGACTGCCCCCTCGCCCCGGATCCGAGGCCGCGGTGCCGCACCGAGACCTGCCAGGGTTCTTCAGGACCCTCCGAGGCCGGTACGCGAGACGATCCAGTCACCGATCAATTCGAGGAAACCGGGGACGAATTCCTTTTCGAGCGTGGCGTACTCGCTCGGGCTACCGGTGATCGCGACCTGGAACAGGTGGTTCGCCTTCGGCAATGTCTCGATGGTCACGTCCGGGTTGCTGCCGAGCGCCTCGGCGAGCGGCCCCCGGTTCTGTTTGGGTGTGACCTGAAGATCGAGTTCGCCGAACAGGGTGAGCACAGGGACCCGGGTTTCGCGAAGCGCGGTTGCCGGGTCGTAGGTGAGAAAATACCGGAACCAGGGCGTGGTGACCTGAGTGAGCTGCTGTTTCGCCTGGTTCTTCACGAACTCGTCCTCGTCCTCCACCATCGCCAGTTCCTCATCCGGGGCGTTCGCGATCTGGTCACGGATGATGTCTTCCAACTCCGTTTGAAACGGCTCCATATCCTCGCCGTTCTCGATCGCCGCGAAGATGCGGCGCTGCACGAGCAGACTTTCCTCGATTTGCTCCTCGGTCTGGCCCGCTGCTCGTGCGATTTCGGCGCCCTGCTCGAAGATCACGTCCGATCCGCGCACGCTCGTCGGCGCGATGAGTACGACAAACGCAACCGATTCGGAACGCGCGGCCGCGAGCGGCGCGACGACCCCACCCTCGCTGTGTCCGACGAGGCCGACGCGACCGGCGTCGATCTCTTCGTGTTCCGACAGCATGGCGATCGCGGCGAGCGCGTCATCGGCGAAGTCGGATGTCGTCGAGAGCGCGGTGTTGCCGGTCGACGCGCCGACCCCACGGTCGTCGTACCGGTACACCGCGACGCCCCGGCGCGTCAGGTAGTCGGCGATGATGCGGAACGGCCGGAACCCGAACAGCTCTTCGTCGCGGTTCTGGGCACCCGATCCGGTCAGCATGACGACCGCCGGGAACGGCCCGCCAGCCTCCGGTAATGTCAGCGTGCCTTCGAGGTGGACCTCGCCGCTCTCGAACGTGAGTTCTTCTTCCCGATACGGAAGCGGTTCCGCCGGCTCGTCATCGATCGCTTCCGTTCCAACTCGCGAGACCGAGAACGTCCCGGCCGCGCCCCCCTGGGTGAAGGTTCCCTCGATCACGTCTCCATCGCGCTCACCCTCCCATACCGCCAGCCCCGGGCCGGCCTGCAGCTCGAAGTGGACGGTGGCACCGTCCTCGGAAACTTCGGTCAGCGGCAGGCTCATGGCGCCCTGCATCGGGATGTCCATGATCGCCGAGAGCACCTCATCGATGCGTGAAAACTCGACCGAGAAGCCCAGATCGGTGCCCAGAATCGTCAGAGTCCCCGTCCATCGGCCGACGAGCCCGCCCTCCTGCGCCGTCGTCGGGAACGGAGCCGCCCACATCGAACCTGCCGCCATACAGGCCGCGAGTCCGAGCCGTGCCGCCGTGCCAGCTCCGGGGTGGGTTACCATGGCACTACTCGGCTTCGAGTTTGACGGCAGATCCGTACACCAGGATCTCCGCGGCGCCGCCCATCACGTACGACGTCGAGTACCGCACGTTCAACACGGCGTCCGCACCCAGCGAATGCGCCTCTTCGATCATGCGGTCGAACGCCTGCTCACGAGCCTCCGCCATCATCTTCGTGTACTCGCGGATCTCACCGCCGATCACGCTCTTGAAGCTGGCGAGGATGTCCTTTCCCAGGTGTCGCGCGCGGATCGTGTTGCCCTTGATCAGGCCGAGGTCTTCGACGACCCGACGTCCGGGCAGTGCGCTGGATGGGGTGGCGATCATCGGATGACATCCTTGTAGGGGTCAGTCTTGCGCACGAACCAGCGTTCTCTGGCCACGGAAATGAACAGGATCACGAGCCCTGCGGAAAGGGCGAGAACAGACCAGCGGATGAACTGCGGGATCTCCGTGTCGGACAGGAGTTCCCGCACCCAGATCCACGACCCCCACGTCGCCACCACGATGGCGCCGACCGAGGCGAGTATCCACCCGATGCCACGCTCGAAACGCCGATACACGCCTTCCCAATAGCTGTCCCATACCTCCGGAGGAGGCTCTTGCGTCGTCATGGATCCCGTTACCTCCCTGAGGCGTCTGAACGCCTCCCATTCGTTTCTGAGTTCCGAGTCGTTCGCCAGTGCGGCGTCCAGTTCGGCCTGGTCGGGTGGGGAGATCTCGCCGTCGACTGCCTCCATCATCAGCTGTCGCACGCGCTCGTTCGGTCGCATCGCTTCACCCGATTCCATCACGCCTCGCCCTCTCCCGATTTCGGGTCCACGACGCCGGACGCCACGAGTTCGCGCGCCAGTGCGCGACGGGCCGCGTAGAGCCGCGACATCACTGTCCCGATCGGGATGTCCACCGTTTCCGCGATCTCACGGTATTTCAGCCCCTCGAACTCCCGGAGCACCACAACCTCTCGTTCGTGCGGCTGTAGCCGGTCGATCGCTGCCGCGACCTGGTCACGCAGATCGGATCTTTCGAGTGCCCGATCCGGCCTGTCGGGCCGCCGGCCCATCGTCGTGTCCGACAGCCAGGAACCGACCTTCTCGAGCTTCTTTCGGCGCGACGACACATCACGCGTGTGATTGAAGCACAGTCTTCTGATGATCTGGTACAGCCACGGGAAGAACGGCCGCTCGGGGTCGATGGACGCACGCGCCCGAAACGCCCTCGCAAACGCTTCCTGCGAGAGATCCAGTGCGTCGTCGTGTGACCCCACGAGTCCGAGTGCAGCGTAATAGGCGCGTTGCATGTACTTCCCGACCAGTTCGCCGAACGCGGCTCGCTCGCCGCTCTGTGCCCGCAGCACCAACGAGCGATCGGTGAGCTCCGGGCTGTTCAACGAGAACTCCCCTCAGCGTCCAGTGGATTCATTGAATCTTCGTTACTTACGAGTTGGGTACACGCGACGCCAAGAACTATTCGCGGCGTCGACACGGTGGAGGCCGGGCGGCTAGAAACGCGAACCGGTCAGTACGACGTCCGCGTCTCGCCACGCGTCCTCGAACTGCGCCCGGGTGGTTGTCGCGTCCTTGCCCTGGGCCTCGAGGCTCCGGGCCAATCCGAACAACGACCAGCCGTTGGCAGGGAAGCGGGCCAGGTCGTGTCGGTAGGTCTGCTCGGCCTCTGCCGCACGCCCGGCAACGAGCAGCGCCTGACCGAGCGAGTGCCGCATCGGGTAGTACCAGAGCGGCGGCTCATCGTAGGTCATGGCGTCCTCGAGTTCCGTGGCCGCTCCGAAGTGGGTGATCGCGCGTGCTGCGTCGCCCGCCCGGAGGCCGATTTCGCCCATCAGCGCGTGCAGCGCGATGGCCAGAACCGGGTTCTCGCCGTCCGGGTCGGTGTCCGCGATGACCGCGCGTAGCGCCCGCAACTCCCGGTTCGCTCCATCCGGGTCGCCGGTAGCCGCCAGGGCCACCCCCCGCGCGTAATGCGCGAGGCCCGTCGCCTGGTGGAGATCGGGGTCTGGCATGGCCAGCCCGAGCACCTCATCCCACCGTCCGAAGGTCACCCCTGTCAGGTGGGGGAACACGATGGCGTTCTGGATCCACGCCACCTGGAGCGCCACCTCCTTGGGGATCTTCGGAGACACGATGATGGACGCCTCCATCGCCTTGTCCGACATCCCCGCCATCGTCGCCGCGAACGCCATGAAGTGGTAGTTGTGCGGATAGTACGCCGCCGGGTACACGCCCATCGGATTCTGGTCGGCAATGTAGGTCTCGTCGGAATGCACGGCGTGTTCGTTCAGCGTCACTGCCTCCCGGTACCGGCCGACCCGGATGTAGATATGCCCCGGCATGTGGACGATGTGCCCGGCTCCCGGCATCAGCTCGGCCAGGCGGTCGGCGCAGGGCTCGGCCCGTTCCGGATAGGCGGCCTCGACCGCGTGGATGTAGTAGTGGCAAGCGCCCGGGTTGCGATCATCGAGTTCGAGCGCGCTCTGCAGTACCTCGAGGATGCGTTCCGTGCCGGGGTTCGGCACGCGATCCGAGTACTCACCTGCCCAGTAGTCCCAGGGCCTCAGGTTCATCAACGCAGCGGCGTACAGCGTCAGAACGTCGTCATCGGCGCCGAATCGGTCGGCGACGACGGCCATGGCTCCGGCGTACGACGAATCGCGGGCCGTTCGCGCGGCTTCCGGATCCGCACCGTAGCGCTCCGCGAGCGCCTGGATCAGCGCCTTCTCGACGTCAGTGGTACCGCCGGAGTGCGCCTGCGCTTCACCGATGGCCTCGTACGCTGACGCGCCGCTCGCCGCATCCATCGTGCCGTTGATGTTCGGCCCGTAGGCCAGCGCGATCCCCCACCAGCACATCGCGCAGCCATCATCGTGGGATAACGCCACCAGGTAGGACTCGATCGCTTCGGCGTGATTGAAGGCGAATTGGAGACGGAGTCCCTGGTCGAAGTAGGCCCGGGCGTCGTCCGAGGATGTCGTGATCTCGTGCCCGTGCGCTCCCAGGTTGTCGTACAGCGGCACGGCGCCCGGGTCATCGGGTCGGGTGTGCGCGTGTTCTTCAGGGGCATCTCCGACGGAGTAGCAGGCGGAGGCCGTCAGCGTCAACCCGAAGGCGACCATGGTGGACATTCTGGACACTCGAGGGTGCTCCCCACGTTTCATCGACGGCTCGTGTCGACCTGTATACAGGTGAATTCCGACCGCGGCCCGGACGTCGACTCCGAATCCAGCGCTCCGGCGTATCCGTACGCAGACGGCGAGCCCCTGCGGGTTCGCCACGGACACCACAATATGTCACACGGAAGCCCACCGGGAGCAGGAGCGAGAACAGTGCAGTCAGGCGAGATTCAGACGGTGAGTCAGGGCGAGGGAGATGAGACCTACGTGATCCCCGACCGGTGGACGCTGATTCGGGATGCCCTCGTCTTCCAGGTGAAGCTGGCGGTGGATGGGTTCCGAGACTTCATCCTGATGCCGGTCGCGCTCGGTGTGCTGGTTCTCGATCTTCTGCACGTCGGTCCGCGCGCGGGGCGCCAGTTCTACGATCTCCTCAGGATTGGCCGCAAGACGGAAAACTGGATCAATTTGTTCGGCGCCACCGAGCACGCCGAGCCGCTCCCTTCCATCACGCGTCCGGGGATCGACTCTCTGGTCGACAGAATGGAAAGACTGGTCGTACAGGAATACGAGCGCGGCGGGATCACGTCATCCGCCAAGCGAAGTGTGGACCGAGTCCTGGACGGCCTGTCCGATCGACCGCCGAAGTAACCGTGACGTACGCGCCATGACGCAGCCGCCGGCCCCGACCCCCGCAGAAAGCGAAGCGGCGCTCGCGAAGCTCGCGGGACACATCGTCACGACTCCGGTACGGCCGTGGATTCCGGACACCGGCCGATCGCGCCCGCCGGAGGGTGCTTCCCTCCACTTGAAACTGGAGCTGTTCCAGCGGACGGGGACCTTCAAGGTCCGCGGGGCGCTCATGAATCTGCTCGACGCGCCGCCCGACGTCGTCGAACGCGGCGTCACGGCAGTGAGCGCCGGGAATCATGCGATCGCCGTCGCGTATGCCGCGAAGTCGGTGGGCACCACGGCAAAGGTGGTGATTCTCGACTCGGCGAACCCTGGCCGGATCGCCCGATGCCGCAGTTACGGTGCGGACATCGAGTTCGCGTCCGACGGAGCGGCGGGGTTCGCCCGGGCCCAGCAGCTCGCCGAGGAAGAAGGCCGTCTGTTCGTCCACCCGTTCGACGGCGTCTCCACGATCGTCGGGACGTCGACGCTCGGTCTCGAGATGCTTGACCAGATCGACGATCTCGATGCCATCGTCGTCCCGGTGGGCGGCGGCGGCATTCTCGCCGGCGTATCGGCATTCGTGAAGGCCGCACGCCCCGAATGCGCGGTGTACGGGGTCGAGCCGACAGGCGCGGACTCGATGCGCCGGAGTCTCGACGCCGGGTCGTGCGTTGCCATCGAGTCCGTGCGGACGATCGCGGACAGCCTCGGCGCCCCGTACGCCGAGCCCTACAGCTTCTCGGTGATTCGCGACCACGCGGATGACGTGGTTCTGGTCACCGACGGCGAGATCCTGCGAGCCATGCGCACGCTGTATTCCGATGCCAAGCTGGCGGTCGAGCCCGCGTCGGCCGCGCCTTTTGCGGCGGTGTGCGGCCCGCTTCGAGATCGGCTGGCGGGGAAGCGGGTCGCCCTCCTCGTGTCCGGATCCAACATCGACATCGCGACGTTCGCGAGATACGTCGCGGAGGAGAACCAGGAGGCTGTTGAAAAGGTACGGTGACATGGTGACGGTTCGAGAATCGCTGATTGCGGTCGCCCTGATGTCGGCTCCGGCCGGTGGCGCGGGGCAGGTCACCCCGACGGTGACAGAACTCGAGAGCGGGACCGACGCGCTCCTCCAGGCGGTCAGTCCCGTGGACGCATCGGTCGTGTGGGTGAGCGGCCACGAAGGCGCGGTGTTGCGGTCCGTTGATGGCGGAATGACATGGATCGCGCGACCCGTACAGACGCTCGACTCGCTTCAGTTCCGCGACGTGCACGCCTTCGATGCGGCCCGTGCGGTGATCCTCAGCTCGGGAGAAGGCGCCCAATCCAGGATCTACCGCACGTCCGACGCAGGAGTCACGTGGACGCTGACGTGGCTGAACGAGGAGCCGGCGGGATTCTACGACTGCCTCGATTTCTGGGACGATGATAGGGGTGTCACGTATGGGGACGCGGTAAACGGCGAGTTGAGGATCTTGCTGACAGACGATGGGGGCGCCAATTGGCGGCTCGTAGAGGCCGAGCGACTCCCGTCGGCGCTCGAGGGCGAGGGCGGGTTTGCCGCCAGCGGCAGCTGCGTGAACACGGGCCCGAACGGCCGTGCCTGGATCGGGACGGGGGCTGGCGAGCGAGCGCGCGTGCTGATGACGGCGGACTACGGTGAGACGTGGGACGTCGTCGATCTGCCGATCGTCGCAGGCGAGGCCGCTGGAGCGTTTGCGATCGTATTCGAAGGTGAACGTTTCGGCGTGGTGCTCGGGGGTGACCTGAGTCAGGCGGATGGCTTCACGGACAACGTCGCGATCACGGGAGACGGGGGCGCGACATGGTCGCTCGTGACCCGGCCGCCGATCCCGGGCGTGGTATACGGGGCCGCGCTGGTCGTGGGAGAGGGGCCGGCCCCGATTCTCATCGCCGCCGGCCCCGGTGGGCTCGCCGCGACCGCCGATCTGACTGGCGCCTGGAAGCTGGTCGATGCGGGCAGCTTCTGGGCGGTCGGAGCGGTGGGATCGACGGCCTGGGCCGTCGGCCCGGGAGGGCGCGTCCTGAAGCTCACGTGGTGACGGAATCGACGCGGACGGCAAGAACGGTGATCGACTGGAGGAGAACGTCGATGTTGAAGAACGGACTCATGATCGGGGTGCTGGCGGCGCTTGTCGCTGCGACGCCCGTCGCGGCGCAGCAGGGGCAGCCGGTCTGCGCGGGCGCGGAGCACCGCCAGTTCGATTTCTGGATGGGCGGTTGGGACGTGACGGTGGTCGGGAGCGGGCAGGTCGCCGGTACGAACGAAATCACGTCGATGCTCGATGGTTGTGTGCTTCACGAAGCCTACGAGACGCCCACCGGGTACCGTGGGAACAGCTTCAACTCCTACGACCGCTCCACCGGCCAGTGGCATCAAACCTGGGTCGATAATGCGGGAACGGTCCTCACGCTCGACGGCGGGATCGTCGACGGGAAGATGGTGCTCGCCGGACCGGGCAAGGATGCCCAGGGTAACGACATCATCAACCAGATCACGTGGAAGCCCCACGACGATGGCACCGTGCAGCAAACCTGGTTGGTGTCGAGCGACGGCGGGACTACCTGGACGACCGCGTTCGACGGTCTGTACCGAAAAAACTCCGGGGGATGAAAGGAGGGGCGCCGCGGGGCGCCCCTCCTGGTCGGCGGTGCCGGATCTACATGCCCAGGTCGAGGGACATCAGACCGTCGAACGCCTCACCGATCACCCGCATGGCGCGTGTGTCGTACTGGTACTGGAGTTCGAGGGCATCGGAATAGGTGGATCGCCTGGCGGCTCCATCTTCGCGCACGCAACCGTCGAAGTTGGCGATGACCCCGTTACATACTTGCCTCGCGCAACGACCGACATCATCGGAGCAGTTGAGGTAGACCTGACCGGCGTCGGTTTGCGTGACCGACTCAATGTCTTCGAAGTACATCTCCCACCGGGACACGACTCCGGAAGCGTCGCTCTGCTCGGCGATCAACTTTCCAGAACCATCGATGGAAACTTCATACGACCCGTGCATGGCCGGGTTCGCTGCGAGCGCCTCGTTGATCTCTCTCACCAGGTCTCCGGCGGCGCGTTGCTGCCCCAGCGCCACACCCGGAAGAACAAGCAGAAGAGACAGAGCGAGGGAGCAAACGGCGGAAAGCGTCCTGGTGCGCATCGGACCTCCGATTCGTAAGTGCCGTTCCTACATGATTCTCCCCTCCGCCCCACATCCACACCCCACGTGAACACAAAACGGGCCGGTTCAAAACCGCAGGCCGGTGGCCCGATCCCGTGCCATGTATAGATGCAATCGTCGCGCCCTGTTTGGCCAGAGCCCGGCAGGGTCGAGCTAGAACCCGGCCGGGTCGAGGATGAGGATCGTCAGATACGCCAGGTAGAGGGTGAAGAGACCGAGCCCTTCCCACCTGCCGATGCGTGACCGTGAGTGCGCGAGCGGGATAAGCAGCAGGACCGAGAGGAGCATGACGAGCATGTCGATCCGGAGGAACTCCTGGGTCGGGGCCAGCGGCCGGATCATGGCGGCGGTCCCGACAATCGCGAGCGTGTTGAAGACGTTCGACCCGAGGAGACTCCCCACCGCGAGATCCGGTTCGCGTTTCCTGAACGCGACGAGGGTCGAGGCCAACTCCGGAAGCGACGTGCCGCCTGCGAGAAGCGTGAGCCCGATCACGCGTTCCGAGACCCCCCACGCCCGGGCCAGTTCCGTCGCCGAATCCACCATCCACTTTGCCCCGAACCCCATCGCCACCAGCCCGAACAGGACCATTGCCAACCCGAACCATAAGCGTCCGTCCGGCGCCGGGCCGGGGGTCACGTCGTCTGCGACCTCCGCGTCGGGCCACGTGGGGGGAGAGTGCTCCCGCGCCGTGTATCGCACGTAGAACAGATAGGTGGCGAAGAGACCGATGAGGATGCCGGCGTCTGCCCGGCCGATCGTCCCGTCCATCGCGAGCAGCGGAAAGAGCACAGTGATAAAAAGAACGAAAGGGATCTCGAGCTGGAGAAGCCGCAACTCGATATGTACCGGCCGGATCATCGCCGCCAGGGCGAGGATGACGGCGATATTGAAAACGTTCGATCCGATCACGTTGCCGAGAGCAACGGCCGATTCGTCCCGGAAGGAGGCGATCGAACTTACGAAAAGCTCGGGGAACGAGGTGCCGAGGGCCACGACCGTGAGGCCGACCACGAGAGAGCTGATGCCGAGCCGCCTCGAAATGCGGACTGCCCCGCGCACGAGCGACTCCGCGCCACCAATGAGGAGGATGAGTCCGCCAAGGAGTTGAAGCTGAAGAATGGCGTCGCTCCGTGGGAGGCAGCTGAGGATCCCTGGCGGGTCACGTTACCGCGCCGCAGCGACGAATCCAAGGCGAGCCGTATCACTCGGGGGCGAGACATCTCAGCCGCCCCCGGCAGCCGGGTTCGAGGGGCAGGAAACCATCTGCCGAGTCAGACCGTCATAAGGGACGTGAAACACCTGCGTTCCTTCGTCCGTCGGTTGTGCACGTGGCGCGTCCTGGGGCTTGTCCTCGTTGCGGCCGGCACCGGCGCGCTTGCCACCCGGTCTTTCGATGCTCGGGTGAGGCGCGCGTTCCAATACGCCGAGATGCACGCCCCCACACGCGTCTTCGCCAGACCCATCGTTTTGCGACCGGGCGATCGAGTGTCCGCGAAGCGCGTGCGTGACCAGCTCACGCGGACCGGGTACACCGCCACGTCGGCCCGGTCCCCTCGTATCGGCGAGTTCAGGTTCCGCGATCGCGCATGGACGATCGGTCGGCGCCCCCTGCGAATCGGCACGTTCTTCGATGAGGGCGGGGTGACGACGATCCGACTCGACTGGTCGGGACGCATCCGCGACATCACCGCCGCGGATGGTGAGCGACTCGCCGGAGTGGTCGTCGACCCGCAGCAGGTTGCGTCGTTTCGCGGAGCCGACGGTCGTGATCGAATCCCCGTGCGGCTCGACGAGGTTCCCCCACACCTGATCGATGCGGTCCTTACGGTCGAGGATCGGCGATTCCTCACCCACGGGGGTCTCGACCCGCGGCGCATCGCCGGGGCGCTCGTGGCGAACATCCGCGAGCGACGGCTCACGCAGGGCGGGAGCACGGTGACACAGCAGCTCGCCCGAACCCTGTTCCTCAATCGTGACCGAACGCTGATCCGGAAGATCCGGGAGGCGGCAATCGCGTTGTCGCTGGAGCGGGAGTTTCCCAAGGAACGCCTGCTGTCGGCCTATCTGAACCACATCTACCTCGGGCAGGACGGGGGTGCGGCCATCCACGGTGTGGGTCGCGCCGCAGAGTTTTTCTTCAATAAGGACGTCACGGAGCTGGCGGTCGAGGAATCGGCCATGCTTGCCGGCATCATCCGGGGCCCGAGCGTGTACTCGCCGCACCGTCACCCGGAACGCGCGCTCGTCCGCCGCGATCTCGTGCTCCGCCTGATGCGTCAGGAGGGACGCCTGACGGACGAGGAGCTGCAGAGGGCGCTCGAGGCCGAACCGTCCATCGCCGAACCGAACCGCCTGACAGGCGACGGACGCTGGTACTTCGATTATCTCCGGGCCGAGCTGGCCGGGTGGGTATCGGAGGATATCGGTGGTGCGGGCCTCACGGTGATCGCCACGCTGGAGCCCGGCGCGCAGCGCGCGGCGGAGGCCGTCGTGGCTCGACATCTGGCGCGGCTCGAGGAGCTCCGCCCGCGATTGGCCCGGCAGGCCCAACCTCTACAGGCCGCCCTCGTGGCCATGGATCCGTGGACCGGTGAGATCGTGGCCATGGTGGGAGGTCGCTCGTACGGAGAATCGCAGTTCAACCGGGCGAGCGAGGCGCGACGTCAGCCCGGCAGCTCCTTCAAGCCGATTGTCACGCTCGCGGCGATCGAGCGGTCTCAGGGCCGTCCGTTCACTCTGGCCTCGACACTCGAGGACGAGCCGCTTGCGTACGAGATGCCGAATGGCGTGTGGTCGCCCTCGAACTCGGACCATGAGTTTCTCGGACCTGTCAGCCTCCGAACCGCACTCGAGGAGTCGCGAAACGTGCCGTTCGCGCGGCTCGGAATCGAGGTCGGGCCGGAGCGCATCGTACAGACGGCACGCAGACTCGGCGTCGAAAGCCCGCTCGCGCCGTACCCGGCGCTCGCGCTCGGCGCGTCGGAAGTCACGCTGCTCGAGCTGACCGGGGCATACGCGGTGCTGGCCGCCGAGGGACAGCGTACGCGGCCGCATGCCGTGCGCAGCGCGCTCGGCCAGGACGGGGACCGGTTGGGCGACGCGGATCGGGTGCAGACCACTCGAGAGTTTAGCGCGGCCGAGGCGTACGTGGTCACCTCCGCCCTGCGCGGCGTCGTGGAGAACGGAACCGGCGTGGCGGTGCGCGACCTCGGGTATCATGGGCCTGTCGCGGCCAAGTCGGGAACGACGAACGGAGCGCGGGACGCCTGGTTCGTCGGGTATACGCCGGAGCTGGTCGTGGGTGTCTGGGTCGGATTCGATGATGGAACCCCTGTCGGGCTGACCGGATCACAGGCCGCGCTTCCGATGTTCGCCGATTTTCTCCGCGCGACCCTGGGTCCCGAGGGGGACGCCGATTTCCGAGTTCCCGATGGCCTCGAGTGGCGTGAGGTGCCCACGCTGGACGACGGCAGGTTCGCGTGCATCGGCGAGTCCGAGGTGTTCCTGACGGGAACGGCCCCGAGAAACGTCTGTAACAGCCCTCGCTGGCTGCAATCTCGCCGGGGTGTGTGGGGGCGACCGGTTCGAATCGAGAGCGGGGGTTCCCGCCGTCGCGCGGCCCGCGATCGCTAGAAGGGGTGTGCCAAGATGCCGTGGTGGGTCAGACGCGACGGGGCAGCCTCGAGCCGGCCGCCGCTGCCGATCCACATCGTGACGTGGGACGCGCACAACACTTTGGCCAGGATTCGGCATTTGTTCGGTTTCGCCGCTTCTCGTCCGCCCATGTGGAAAACGCCGCAAATGCCAGCGGTTGCGCGGCTTTCGACGAGACGTTCGGGGCGGGGCCCCGTGGGGCCGGTGCGGGTACGGATTCTTCATGGTCCTTCCGCGCCTGCAACTGCCAAAAGCTGATCCCGCCGGGATCCGAACCAACTCAGAGGAGTCGTACGATGCAGAAGTTCTTCAATGCCTTGTGGAGTGACGAGTCCGGGCAGGACGCGACCGAATACGTCCTGCTCGTGGTCCTGATCGCCCTCGCGATCACGGCCGGCATGACCGTGCTGGCCACCGGTATCAACGGCGCGTTCAGCAACGCCAGCTCCACGCTGAACTCGAAGGCCGGCGGTTCCTGAGGCCGGAGAACGTCGAGCCGGCGCACCTCACGCGGCGCCGGCTCAATTCCTTCACCTGATGGTGGAGGGACTCCTCGCGAGTACCTGAAGGGTGCGGTCGCTCACCGCACCCTTCGCACATCCACCTGCCAGTCGGCGCCCGTCACGAAACGGCGGTGTAATGCCCGTGGATGCAGAGCCAGCGTCCTTCTTCCCGGACGAAGATCCGCGTGGACTTGCCTCGACTGGTGAACCTTTTGCCGTCGGCGTAACCCGAATCGGTCCAGTAGTACGTGATCCAGGCGACGTCGCCCCTGACGGTGACTTCGGGCTGGTGCATGTCGGTGTGAACACCGGTCGCGCGCCCGAGGTAGTCCCTCATCCCGGCGATCGCGAGGTCCTTTCCCTCGGAGAGGTACGTGTCGAACTCGCCGAATTCCGAGAAATCCGGATGGACGTACGTGGCGTACGTATCGGCATCGCCTGCCTCGATGGAGGCCCACATGGCTTCGAGCGTCTGGATCACTTCGAGTTCTGCACTGGTTTGTGCGTTCGACCGTCCGGTCGCGAGGGAGAGAAAAAGAAGTGAAAGAACCCAACTGCGTCTCATACAGCCTCCTGAAAGGGTGTTGAAGAAGTACGACGGGTCGCGTTACGGAAGGGGCCGGACGCTGCGTGATCCTTGCGACCCTGCGGGGCGCTGTCCAGCTTCGCATGAACCCGATCCGGCGGTCGGATCGTATGATTCGGTGGCAACCAGGGGCACAGGCGCGATCACATGGATGAGCTCGGGTCGAACGATGATGAATTGTTTTCGATGGATGATCTCGAGAAAGACCTGAAGAAGGGCCGCGGAGGGCGTCGTCTGCCCTGGTTTGCCGTAGGCCTGATTCTCGGCATCGCAGGGACGATCTTCGTGCCGGGGCTCCTGGCGCCCTACTTGCCCGGTCTGTTCCGCGGGGACCCGGAGATCCTCAGCGGTCCGGTGCTGGCCAAGGAACGCGATGGCGACCGCCTGCTCCTGACCATCCAGACCGAACCCGGCGCATTGATTGCCAGCTTCTCGGAACGGGTGGCGGAGATCGCCCTCCTCGTGGATCGTGGCGATACGGTCACGATCGCCGTCGACGACTACGATCCGTTTATCGAGGACCCCGACTTCGAAGGAGTTCGGAAGGCCACGGCGGGTGCGACGGATGGTGATCGCGCAGATGACGAGGGCGCGGCCGCCAATGGCACCCCGGCTGCCGGAGAAGATGCGGACAACGATGACGCCGCCGACGAGACCGACATCGACATCGGGGGTGAAGCCGTGGATTCAACAGCGAAGGGCGAGCCCCCGAAGCTCGACACTTCGGGGGTCGCGCGCCTTCTACCTACCGCCTGATGGACCCGTAGCCTGACCCATCGGTGTCTTACAACAGCCCTCTAGCGGCGGCTCTCGTACACAGACGTCGTTGCGCCGTCGAACGCGAGGACGTCATACGGATCTACACGGCCGCCCATCTCCATCCCCGGCGCGCCGACGGGCATCCCCGGTACCGCCAGGCCCTGCACATCGGGCTTTTCTTCCATGAAACGAACGATCGTCTCGATCGGGACGTGTCCCTCGAAAACGTAATCACCGATCTTCGCCGTATGGCACGACTGGAGGGCGACCGGCACGCCAGCCTCCGCTTTCACCATTGCCATCGCGTCCGAATTCTCGACTTCGACGTTGAATCCGGCCGCTTCGAGATGCTCGACCCAACTGGCGCAGCACCCGCACGTCGGCGACTTGTAGACCTTGATCGTGAGGCCCTCGGCTCCCGCCGAAGCCAACTGGACGGGCTCGGCCGCAGCCGCGCGACCTTCCGGCTCGGCTGCACACCCGATCAACCCGGTCGCGACGACGCTGAACGCAGCGATCGTGAGACCAAAACGAACTCCGGACATGTGTCCTCCTTCAAGAACGATAACGGCTCCCCTTGCCGGGCAGCGTGACTCCTCCTGTCGCGCCCCCCGGGGCGACAGGTCAATTTACGCTCCGGTGGTCGTTGGCGCCTCCCGGGCCGCCGCCGCATATGCTGACACGGAGTAGCGATGGAAATCTTGGGGTTCGACTTTTCGGCGATCGATGTCGGGGCGAGGTGGAGTGCGGCTGTCGCGTTCGCGGCGACACGCTGGCTTCCGACTCTCGGCGTCATCCTGATCGCGGCGTTCGTCTACTATCCGGTCCGTTGGCTGGTGCGGCGCTTCGAGAAGAAGATCGCGGCAAAGACAGAGACGAAGCTCGACGATCATCTCGCGAGAATGGTCGAGCGGGGGCTCCAGATCTCGGCGGTCGCCTGGGCATTGTGGCGGATCCTCGATGTCTGGGAGTTGCCGCGAGCCGCGGCCGTGGTCGACGCCTTCTGGATCGCCGCTCTGTCGTTTCCGCTCGCTACGTTCGTCGGCGACGTGCTCGAGGTGGTGGAATCGCATGTCGTGGAACGAACCGACAGCGCGATCGACGACACGGCGCTGCCGATGCTCAACACGGTCATCAGGTTCTTCATCATCGTGTTCGGGGTCGTGCTCGGGCTCGACCGGCTTGGACTGAACATCGCGCCGTTGTTGGCAGGGGCCGGGGTGATGGGTCTCGCGCTGTCGCTCGCGGCCAAGGACACGCTCTCGAATCTGATCGCCGGCGTGTTGCTGATCCTGGATCGTCCCTTCCAGATCGGTGACCGCATCGAGCTGTGGAGTTCACCCGAGGAGACCGGTTCGTGGGGGGACGTGATCGAGATCGGCCTGCGGGCGACGAAGATCCGGAATCCCGACAATGTGGTGGTGGTGGTTCCGAACAACGAGATCATGCGGCGCGACATCATCAACTATACGATGTTGGGGGACCGGATTCGCCTCCGGATCCCGATCGATGTCGAGTACGATGCCGATCTCGCTCTTGCCAAGAAACTCGTCCTGTCGGCGGCTTCGGAGGTCGACGGTATAGTGAAGGATCCGGCCCCCGTCGTGATTCTCCGCGGCTTCGGACCCTCTGAAGTGAAACTCCAGTTGCGCGTGTGGATAGAAGACGCGAGACAACGGCGAGCGATCGCGGATGAGATCACCGGACGGGTCATGGAGGTCTTTGCGGGGTCGGGCATCGGGATGCCGTATCCAAAACGGGACGTGTACCTGCACCACGTGATGCCTCCCGCCGAGGCCGGGACGCTCACACGCGGGGAGCGTCTGGAGATCCCCGGACCGGATGCGTCGCGCGGCGGTGAGAGGGAAGAGACGACGTGATGATTGGTGAATCGGACGCTGGATGGCTCCTTGCCCATGGTCGCGGGCGGCGGTTATTGCAGGTGCGCGCGGGCGCCGTCGTTCTCACGCTCTGCCTGGCAACCGTGGGTGGCGCTTCCGCTCAGAACCCCGAGGCGTTCGTCGCAGCGTCGACGGACCTGTTCACCAACCTGACCCTCATCGATGGGCGGGGCGGGCCTCCACAGCCGAACTCCGCGATCCTCGTGTGGAACGGACGCATTCGGGCGGCAGGGCCACGCTCGAGCGTGCAGGTCGCGCAGGGGACGCGGGTCGTCGATCTGGAAGGAGCGTTCGTCGTGCCGGGGTATATCGATGCCCACGCGGCGCCCCGCGACTCGGCCACACTGGCCGCCATGCTGGCCGTCGGCATCACTGGAGTGCGAGAGGCTATGATGCCACTCGACCGGTTCGTAGCGCGTGGTCGGAAGTCGATAGCTGGTGGGCCGCTCCCCACCGTGTTTATCGGGGGCCCGATTCTCGAGGGTCCGGGCGGGTTGGGAGGGCTCGTAATCGCGTCGCCTGACGCGATCGATGGCGTCATGGATCGCCTCGTCGGAGAGTACGACGCGCGGTTCGTCTCGGTTGCGGGAAGCGTGCCCCCGGAATGGGTGCGCGACATTGCACGGGTGGCGCGGCGCGGCGGTGTGCCGGTCTGGATCGAGGGGCGGGCGCGTGGCTGGCTCACGTCCCTGCGCATGGGGGCCGACATCGTGGCCGGGCTCGTTTCGCTCGATCCCGACTTGCTGAGTGAGGCGAGTCGCGCCTCTTACAGCGCGACGCTGACGCGGTCACCGGCCGCCGCCCTGACCGAGTGGCTCGGACTGCTCGATCCGCACGGACCCGAAGTCGACGTCGCGATCTCGGCGCTTCTTTCACGCGATGCGGCGGTCGTTCCGCTCCTCGCCGCCACCGAGTCTCCGCTGCGCTGCGTCTCGGCCGGGGAAGGGTGCGGCGGTCGGTCGGAGGCCGAGCGCAATGCGTTACTGCGCAACTGGCCGGTCGCGCTCGCCTTTACCCGGGCGCTGTACGACGAGGAAGTTCGGCTCCTCGTCGGCTCGGGCTTGCCGTCGAATCCGGCGTCGGCTGCCCGCTTCCATCGGGAGATGGAGTTGCTCGTGGAGGCGGGCGTGCCCCCCATCGATGTGTTGTCGATGGCGACCAGAAACGGCGCCATCGCGCTGAACGAGCTGCACCGGCGGGGTACGATCGAAGCAGACAAAGCGGCCGACTTCGTCATCCTCGCCGCCGACCCCACCGTCGACATCCGAAATGCCAGACAGGTTCGCGCGATCGTGCTCGATGGTCGTGGTTGGGTGCCCCTTCCCGAGGGCGGATTCCAGCGTATCCGGTTTCACTGAGGCGGTGCTGGAACGCTCCTGGTAGGGTCCTTCTGACAGCATTCGTCCCGGCGTCGAGTGAGATCCTGAATCACGGCGCCCTTGAATCCGGGCTCTCTGGCCTCGGCCAACCGGGCATCGCGGTACGTCGGGATGTCGATCGTCTCTGCCGTGACGTGTACCGTCCTGAAGAGGCGGGGGAATCGGTCGCCCGGCGCGTGCACGTGGTGCAGGCCCTGGCTGTACACGAGAAGCAGGCGGCCGTCGGGAACGCTGTCGAGGATGTCGGCGATGCCTCCACGGACGGTCATCGGCTGGCCGTGGGAATCCAGGCCACCGGGCCGCATCATGCGTCCCTCCGGCAGAATTACCACGAGCGACTTCGGATCCAGAATTCGGGCGAGGACCAGCGCCCAGGTGTCGTCGCGCTCCCTCGTGATCGGGATCACGTGGTGAGCGACGAGCCGGAAGAAGCGGCCGACGAGCGGACGCTCGATCGTCTTGTCCGCGACGGGGATTACCCCGTGCGCGGCGATCTGCCATAACAACCGGTTCGGGGCGGCCCCGACGAGGATGGGCTCGAACAGGCTCGTATGGTTGAGGAGCGCGAGGACGCGCAAATCGGACCACGGATGGGGTTCGTCGCGCACCCAATCGAGCCGCACGCGATAGAACGCCCGGCTGATCAGTTTCACCGCGAGGAGAAGCACGAACACGAGGTAGCTACGCATCGCCGCCAAGTGTAGCATCGAGTGTCGAGGGAGCGCATCTTCGGGCCTCCGAATGGTTGCAGGACACACGACGAAAGAGGCGCACACGATGAGAACGGATCGACCCCGGAGTCGACGCACCCTCCTGGCCGCGGGCCTCGCCCTTGCTGTCGCCGTCGGCGGCTTGCGGACCGCGGGGTTGGAAGCTCAGCAGGATCTGTCGGCGGTCGAGATCGAGGCCACGCACGTGTCGGGGCCCGTGTATATGCTCGTCGGGCGGGGCGGCAACATCGCGGTGTCTTCCGGCCCCGATGGCGCCCTGATGGTCGACGATCAGTTTGCGCCGCTGGCGGACAAGATTCGCGCGGCGCTGCAGGAGATCGGACAGTCGGCCGACGCCGCGGAGCTGAAGTTTCTCCTGAATACCCACTGGCATGGCGACCACACGGGCGGGAACGTCGAGTTCGGTTCCGAGGCGACGATCATCGCGCATTCGAACGTGCGCCGCCGCCTCTCGACTCCGCAGGAACGTGGGGAGAACGTTACTCCCGCCGCCCCCAAAGACGCGCTGCCGGTGATCACGTTCGAGCAGTCCTTGAATGTCCACTTCAACGGTGAGCGGATCAGCGCGATCCATATCCCCAGCGGCCACACCGACGGCGATGCGGTCATTTACTTCATGGATTCCAACGTCCTCCACATGGGCGACGACTTTTTCGCTGGCCGCTTCCCATTCGTGGATTTGGCGAGCGGTGGCAGCGTCGAGGGGATGCTTGCAGGGGTCCAGGACGTGCTCGACGATGTGCCGGACGACGTCCAGATCATCCCGGGACATGGTCCGCTGTCGACGAAGGACGACCTTCGTGACTATGGGCGGATGCTCGAAGAGACGATCGGCCTCGTCCGGGAGCAGATGGATGGGGGCGCGTCGATGGAAGACATCGTCGCTCGGGGACTGGGAGAGGCGTGGGCGGACTGGGGGGCCGGATTCATAAGCGCCGACCAATGGTTGGAGACGATCTATCGAAGCCTCTCTGGCGCGAACGACGGCGACTACGGTCCCGTGAATGCGGATCACGAGCACGATACCGCCCAGAAACGTGGCGGTCACACACACGAGAAGGGTGGCTCCGGCCACCCGTGATGACAGGTACATGACAGACGATTCACAGACCGACGTGCCGCACAACGGCGCGTCGGGGGATTCGGACGGATACAACGGTGCGTCGAGGGACTCGGCCGACGGATACAACGCCGGCTATGCGGAGACGCTGTACGAGAGCGCCCTGAGAGCCCGCGGATTGATCCCACCTTCGCTCGCGGACTGGGCTGAACGCCCTGCCGTCACGCCTCGCCTCGCGCCGCGTATCACGGGCCCCGCGTCGGCGCCGTCGACGACCGAGGTCGTGGTGGCGGAGGACCTCAGGCTGGCCGCGATCGCCGGGGCGGTGGTCGAGGCCTATCGAGCGTATGGCCACCTGGGGGCGACGATCGATCCGCTCGGTTCGACCCCGCCGCGGCACCCGCTGCTGTCACCCGACTTCCATGGCGCACGCGTCGAGGAACTCGCGCGGATCCCGTCCTCGGCGGTCAACCTCGAACGTCATGGCGACACGATGGCGGAGGTCATGGCCCGGCTCGAGGACATCTATTGCGGGACGATCGGGTACGAGCTCGATCAAATGGAGAACCCGGCCCAGCGTGACTGGCTTGTCGACTACATCGAATCCGGACGCCACACGACGCCGATGGATCCAGATCGCGCCCGGCGAGTGCTGGAGCGTCTCACGCGAGTCGAGGGGCTCGAGCGCTTCCTCCACCGCTCCTACCTCGGAAAGAAACGGTTCTCGATCGAGGGTCTGGATATGCTTGTCCCCATGCTGATGGAAGTGCTCGGCGCGGCGGGACGCAGAGGTACCCGTCAGGTATTTCTGGGGATGGCGCACCGCGGTCGACTCAACGTACTCGCCCACATCATCGGGCTGTCGTACGAGTCGATCGTCGCGGAGTTCGAGGAACAGATCTCACGCGGCATCCAACCCGTGCTGCCGGAGCTCGGGTCCGGTGACGTGAAGTACCATGTCGGTGGGCGTCGACGTGTCGCGGCCGACGACGTCGAACTGGATGTCCATCTCGCCCCGAACCCGAGCCACCTGGAGCACGTGAATCCTGTGGTTCTCGGCATGGCGAGAGCGGCGCGATTCCTCGATTCGTCAGATGATCCGCAGGTCATGCTCCCGATCCTGATCCACGGGGACGCGTCGTTCGCCGGTCAGGGAGTCGTGGCGGAGACACTCAACCTGTGCCGCCTTTCGGCGTACGAGACGGGTGGCACCCTGCACATCATCGCGAACAACCAGCTCGGGTTTACGACCATGCCCGGCGAGAGCCGATCCACCCGGTACGCGAGCGATCTGGCCCTGGGGTTCAGGATCCCGATCGTACACGTGAACGCCGACGACCCGGCGGCCTGTATCGCGGCGACCCGGCTCGCGGTGGATTATCGGTTCGAGTTCGGCGAGGACATCGTGATCGACCTGGTGGGATATCGCCGGTTCGGTCACAACGAAGGCGACGAGCCCGGCTACACGCAGCCGATGATGTATGACCGCATCGCGGCCCACCCGCCCGTCCGCCAGATGTGGGCGGCGACTCTGGTCGAGAGCGGTGTCGTGACCGAGGCCGATGAGAAGGCGCTCGTGGACGAGGTGGAGGCGAAGCTTGTGGCCGCGCGCGAGGCCATCGCGTCGCCGTCCGAGCCCGAACCGGAGACGGACGCCGATCTGCGCTGGCTGACCGAGCCCGTCGACGCGCCGGTCTCCACGTCGATCCCCGAGGAGCGGGTGCGTCACCTCAACGACCGGCTTCACACCTGGCCCCACGGCTTCTCGCTCTTTCACAAGCTCGCACGGCAACTGGAGAAACGCCGGGCGTCGCTCGATACGTCGATCGACTGGTCACACGCGGAGGCGTTGGCCCTCGCGGGTCTCGTCAGCGAAGGCGTCGCGATCCGATTTACGGGTGAGGACACGGAGCGCGGCACGTTCAGCCATCGCCATCTCGTGCTTCACGACGCGGAGAACGGTGCGGTCTATACGCCGCTCATGAACGTGGGGTCCGACCAGGCGACCTTCGAGGTCGCCAACAGCCCGCTCTCCGAGATTGCCCCGCTCGGCTTCGAGTACGGCTTCTCGACTATCGCTGAAGACGCGCTGGTGATGTGGGAGGCACAATTCGGGGACTTCGCGAACGTAGGCCAGCCCATCATCGACCAGTTCATCGTGGCCGGACGGTCCAAGTGGGGTCAGGAGTCACGCCTCGTTCTTCTTCTGCCGCACGGGTACGAGGGTCAGGGCCCCGACCATTCGAGCGCGAGGCTCGAGCGGTTTCTCCAGCTGTCGGGCGAGTCGAACATCCGCGTCTGCAACGTCACGACGCCGGCCCAGTACTTCCACCTGCTGCGGTTCCAGGCGCTTCGTCCCACGCGCCGGCCGCTCATCGTCATGACTCCGAAGAGCCTGCTGCGACATCTGCGGGCGCGCTCGTCGCTGGCGGAACTTACGGGCGGTGCGTTCCAGCCGGTGGTGCGCGACGAGGGGCTGACGAGCGGGCCGGGGGCTGTGGACCGGATCCTGTTGTGCAGTGGGAAGGTCTACTACGACCTGATTGCCGCGGCCCCGGAACGGTCGGACATCGCGATTCTGCGTCTCGAGCAACTCGCCCCCTTCCCGGAGACCGAACTTCGGGCGGCGCTTTCGTCCTTCGCGCCCTCCGCCGAGATCTGCTGGGTACAGGAGGAGCCGGAAAACATGGGTGCGTGGTCTTCGGTACGCGCTCGGATCCGCGCGGTCAGCGGGCGGGAGCCCATCTATATCGGGCGGCCGGAGCGAGCCAGTCCGGCCGAAGGGTACGCGGGGAAGCACGCACGACGTCAGCGTGCGTTGGTGGAGGCCGCGTTGCGATCGTAGAGGTCCGGCGCGGGCGCAGGGAAGGCACGCCGCCGGACCATCGGCGTCGCGCGCGGTCAGAGCGCGCGACGGGTCAGCGAATGCGCCGATCGATGGTGCGTTTCATGTCGGAGAGCTCCGAAACCACTTTCTGGTGGAATTCTCCGAGGGCCTGCGCGGCATCCTCCGACGACGTGGAGCCGAACTCCGTGAGTTTCTCGGTGGCGCTGTCGTACTTGCGTTCGAGTCGGTCGATCATGGCCATGATCTGGACCTTGCGTCCGGCTCGCGCCTGTCGGAGTTGCTCGCGGAGCTCCTCCGCCCGCTCGTGATACTTCTCGACGGTCGCGGTCGTGCGCTCGACCAACCCGGCGAAGTCCTCGGTGGAGATGTCCATCCAGTCTCGATTCCATTCTGAACGGTCAGTAGCTGCTGCCTGATTGCCGCGAGCTCTCGACCACTCTGACCCTACTAAAATGACAACGGGTGCCGGCCTGCGCACCCCCCTTGCAGTCTGCTGGGAGTACCGACCCTGCACCCGGGCATCTCTGGAGGTCGCGAACCCGTGTTGGGAGGCTGCTAAGAGACCCCTGCGCGCGACCTGTCAGGATCCTTTTGGCAACCTCCTAGGGACCCTGTCCCGCCGACCCCAGGGCGATCGTCTCGCGGATCGGAACCTTCGGAAAGGTCGTGATATACGCCGCGTAGCAAATCCCGAACGCGCCGAGGAATCCGACGGAAATCATCGCTTCAGGGAGACCGAGCGGCAGTCCTTCGCCATGCCAGATCGACGGCGCGACCATGTTGTACCGCTCCACCCAGAAGCCCGCGATGATGATCGAGGCCACGAAGGCCAGCCACTTCGGGTTCATCTTCGGGCTGCGTCCGAGGAGCAGGGGAAACGGCAGGCCGAAGATGAGGACCATCTGGAGCCAGAAGAGCGATTTGAACTGGCCGATCGCGCGCGGGCTGTACCAGTTGACCTCGCGCGGCAGGTTTCCGTACCACACCACCAGGTACTGTGCGAACCAGATATAGGTCCAGAAGCAAACGAAGGCGAAAATCAATTTTCCGAGATCGTGGAACTGGGACTTGCTCCAAAGTGACAATTCGGCGTGCCGGGCAGTGTACCTGTTGGCCATGATTGCCGTGATCGCCAGCATCGTGAGCCAGCCGCCGACGAAGTAGATGGGTCCCCAAATCATG
This sequence comes from Gemmatimonadota bacterium, assembly GCA_048060725.1. Classification (GTDB taxonomy): domain Bacteria; phylum Gemmatimonadota; class Gemmatimonadetes; order Palauibacterales; family Palauibacteraceae; genus Palauibacter. The sequence continues at coordinate 26,398 of JBGMQU010000008.1, forward strand.
CTTGCGAAACCGGGGGTCAGCGACATCCCGAAGTCGATCGAGAACAATGAGGCCACGATCACCCAGGTCAGGATCAGCACGGGCGACAGCCTGCCGAGAATCGATCGGCAGCGCGCCGCCTCTTCTTCGTCTCCACGCCAGCCCCGAGCGAAGAAGGACATGAAGGCCTTCCTCCACCCGGAATGTCTTTCAACCAGAAGGGGAGCGTCACCACGGATCGAATACCACAGGAAGAGAAAGAACACCGCATAGAGCACGACGAGCAGGATCCCGTTTCGCATGAACACCCCGTCGGGGGTAAGCCACGTCCGGTTCAAGTGCTCCGTCTCGACCTCCCCGATCCACGGGAAGACATGCTTGTACCCGCTTCGAAGCAGTACGAAGAGGATCAGGGAAACGGGGAGAAACGCACCCGAAGCCTCGGCCAGGCGGCGGAATCCCTTCCCCCAATGGCCCTTCGCAATCTGGATGATCGCGCCAAAGGCCACTCCGGCCATTGCTACGCTCGTCCACATCAGGAAGTTCGACCACACGCTCATCCACGCGCGCTGGGGGTCGGTCCCCACGGTCATCATGAAACCGGCCACTCCGATGGCGATGGCTGCGAGCCACATGCCCAACCATTTGACGGGAACCCGACCGTCGACGGTCGAGAGCGCCTGCTCCGTCGTGAGCGAAGGGGTCTCGTGGTGGCTCACTGATCCCCTCCCGACGCGGCGTCTCGCTGAAGCTGACGAACGAAGTTGACGACGAGCCAGCGCTCATCCGCTGGGATACGTCGGTACGACGGCATCAATCCTCGACCGCTCGTGATCATGCCCCAGATGTAGCCATCCGAATACGTCTGGGTGAGAGCCGATGTGAGGTTCAGAAGCGGGATTGCCGGAATCCGGTTCGGGCCCACGACCGGCCCGTCACCCTTGCCCGCCGGTCCGTGGCACGGCGTGCAGAAGACGTCGAAAATCTCGGCGCCGCGGGCCAGCTCCGCAGCGGTTCCACTCGTGGGGTTCACGAGCATGCTGTCGGCCTCGACCAGGGTGTAACGGCGCTCCCCGTCGATCGCCATCGTGCCGGCGACTCGGGTCCGCGGCGGCGCCTCGAACGCCTCGACCGAAGGCTGCCAGGACATCGTGGAGAAAATCGGGACGTACTTGATCTGATCGTCGCATGCGGCAAACGATGCGGCGAGCAGTCCGACCAGGAGCAGACGGCGGGCGATCATTCGGTCACCTCGATCTCGATGGCGCCCGTGTCGCGCACGAGCTGCTCCGCCTCGGTGCGACGATCGCCGTCGGCCTCCACAAAAATCCCCCAGCGATCGGCCGAAAAATTCGTGCGATAGTTCGGGTCCAGGTTCTTCGCCGGGCGACGGATGTGCACGAGCAGCGCGACGAAACCGAAGATGCCGGTCAGCAGAACCATCAGCTCGAACACGAACACCACGAACGGCGGGTGCGAGATCAGCGGTTTTCCCTGAGTCGCCAGGGGATATCCGAGCGAGGTCCCGATCGTCAGGAGTGCCCCGGTCGTCGCTCCCGTGATTCCGCCCACGAGGGCCCACATGCCCATCGGGGAGCCATGGAGGTCCATCGCTTCCTCGATCTCGGGCGCGGGGATTGGCGAGAAGATCTCGAGATCCCTGTGTCCGGCCGCCCTCAACCGTTCGATCGCGGCGACCGTGCCGTGAAGCGTGTCGTAGTGCCCCAGGACGCCGCTCATGACTCACCGTGGTGTTCGTGGGCGAGGTGTTCCTTCACCTCTGCGATGCTGATCACCGGGAGCGTTTTCGCGAACAGCAGGAACCAGAAGAAGAACCAGCAGAAGCTCCCGATCAGAATCGAGATCTCGACCCAGCTTGGAGTATAGATCCCCCAACCGCCCGGCTCGAACTCATGGGCGAGCGACGTCACGAAGATCACGAACCGTTCGTACCACATGCCGATGTTCACGAAGATCGACAGGGCGAACAGCGCGTAGACGCTGCGACGCACCTTCTTGAACCAAAGGGTCTGCGGGATGACCACGTTGCAGAATATCATCGCCCAGAAGGGCAGGGCGTACGCGCCAGTCGCGCGCCACTTGAAGCTCTCCATCTCGATCGGATCGGCCGAGTACCACGCCATGAAGAACTCCGTCGCGTACGCGTACGCGACGATCGAGGATGTCAGGAGGAGCAGCTTCGACATGTTCTCGAAGTGGTCCTCCCTGATGTAGTCGGTGAGCCCGAAGGCCCAGCGAAGCGGAATCAACAGCGTCATGACCATCGCCACGCCGCTGTAGATCGCCCCCGCAACGAAGTATGGGGCGAAGATCGTCGAATGCCACCCCGGCACGATCGCGAGCGCGAAGTCCCACGAAACGACCGAGTGCACCGACAACACCAGAGGAGTGGCGATGCCCGCCATGTACAGGTACATGCGCCGGTAGTGTCGCCACTCGTTCACGGTGCCCTGCCAGCCGAGCGAGAGGGCGCCGTAGATCTTCCCCCGCACGCCCGTCACTCTGTCGCGCAAGACCGCCAGGTCGGGAATGAGCCCCGTGTACCAGAACATCGCGCTGATCATCAGGTACGTAGAGACCGCGAATACGTCCATCACCAGAGGCGATCGGAAGTCCGGCCAGATCTGCCGCTGCGACGGGTAGGGCATCAGGTAATAGAAGTACCAGACGCGCCCGAGGTGGATCAGGGGGAAGAGCGCCGCCGTCAGCACCGCGAAGATCGTCATCGCCTCCGCAGCGCGGTTGATCGTCGTGCGCCACCCCGACCTGAACAGGAAGAGGATCGCGGAAATCAGGGTCCCGGAGTGCGCGATACCGACCCAGAACACGAAGTTCGTGATGTACACGCCCCACATGACAGGGTGCGTGATTCCCGCGACGCCCATGCCCACGGCGATCTGGTAGAACCACGCGCCGGCCCCGAGGCCGATCCCCGCCATCGTTATCAGAAGAAGGATCCAGAACCGACCCTCCGGCTTCGCGATCGGCCGCGTGATGTCGCGGTCGACGTCGGCGAGCGTCAGCCGTCTGCGCGGCGTCTCGATCTCGGCCGTCGCCATCAGTGGGTCTCCTCGGCGCCGGCCGCTTCGTCAGCGTGCCCGGTGGCGGCGAGGTGCGCGTGGGTGACGTCTTCGAGATACGTGATTGCCGGTCGCACGCCGAGCTCGTCCAGGGCGCGGTAGCCGCGCGCGCTCTGAGCTTTTCGCGAGACCGCACTACTCGGATCCTTGAAATTGCCGAAGGTGATCGCCTGGGTCGGACAGCCCTGCGAGCACGCGGTTCGAATCTCGCCGTCCCGAACGGTTCGCCCTTCGTCCTTCGCATCGAGCTTGGCGCTGTTGATCCGCTGGACGCAGAACGTGCACTTGTCCATCACGCCCTTCTCGCGGACCGTCACATCCGGGTTCAGCTGGAGGTTCAGCGGGTACGGGAACTCGTAGGTGAACCAGTTGAACCGGCGCACCTTGTAGGGACAGTTGTTCGAGCAATACCGGGTGCCGACGCACCGGTTGTAGACCTGGACGTTCAGCCCCTCGCCGTTGTGATAGGTGGCGTAGACCGGGCAGACCGGCTCGCACGGCGCGTCACCACAGTGCTGGCAGAGCATCGGCTGATGGACCGTCTGGAACCTGCCGTCGGACGTCCGCTCGTGGAAGGAATGGACTCGCATCCACGACTGCTCGCGTCGCTGGCCCATGAGTTCTTCGCCGACCGTCGGAATGTTGTTCTCGGCGTAGCACGCCGTGATGCAAGCTCCGCAGCCGGTGCAGGCGTTGAGGTCGATCACCATTCCCCAGCGGTACGGGCTCGCCGGGTCGGAATCGTGTGCAGCCGCCACCAGGGCGAGCAGGTCGACGTCGTGCGCCTCGATCTCGTGTAGCGCGTCGTCGACGTTGATGATCTCGGCGATCTCGCGTCCGAGGTCGTCGTGGCTGCCCTGTGAGAGGATCAACCGTCCGCGCTCTCCGGTCGCCGTCACCGTTACATCGGTGCCCGCGTATGCGAGCGCACCCGACGCCGCGTCCGCGCTCGCCGCCAGAAGGTCCAGAGGGTTGGCGCCGCGCCCGGCGGCGTGGCGGCCATATGCCGTGTGTCCCTGCCCGATCGGGATCGCCACGGTGTCGGCGCGAATGCCCTCGTAGACGAAGACCGGCGCCTCGAGCGCCCCGGCGCCCGACTCGACCCGGACCATGTGGCCGGTTCGCACGCTCAGCGATTCGGCCATGTCGGGGTGCATCTCGACCCAGGTCGTCCACGCCGACTTGGTGATGGGGTCGGGCATCTCCTGCAACCAGGAGCGGTTCGCCCCGCGGCCATCGTAGAACTGAACGGTCGGGTAGACGACCAGCTGAGTGCCCGAACCGGCGCCCTGAGCGAATCGGATCGAACCATCGCCCGTCGCCGCATCGCCGATTGCCGCGTCCGTCGTGGAAGCGGCCTGGGCTTCATCGGCCACCGTCGGGGCGTCCATTCCCCCCCGTCGCAGCGCCGCGAGCCATCCGTCCTCGTCATCCACACGCGGCATCCACGCGGCCTTCAGATACGTCGCGTAGTCCGGCGCGCCGAGATCCTGTCCGGCGGTGCTCGCCGCGGCGAGAAGTACGTCCTCGAGCGGACGCGTATCGAAGATCGGGTTCATGACCGGCTGCCCGAGCGCCATCGTGCCCCCGGCCAATTCAGCGTCACCCCACGACTCGAGCGCGTGACTGGCGGGAAGAATCCACGCGGCCGCAGTCGCCGTGTCATCCATGTGGGATGCGATCGCGATCACGTTCTGGACGTTCCCGAGCGCCTCGGCGAACCCGGCCGAAGCCGGCAACGAAAACACCGGGTTGCAGCCCGATACGATCAGCGTGCGGACCTGCCCGCCCGACATGCGGGCGATCAGACCCTGCATGTCGGCGAAGCTGGCCGAGGCACCGTTCGTCGGGCCTTCGTCGTTGTGGACCGTGCGTCCGATCGCTCCGAGCACGTCGTTCAGAATCGCGACGGCCTGGTGCGCCGCGGCGGCATCCGCCCCCTGCGACTCGACGCCCGGGGGGATCGCGACCGCCGACGTGGCGGCGGCGAGCTCGTCACCGAGCGCCCGAATTCTGTCGGCCGAAACGCCCGTGGCCGAAGCGACCGCGTCAGGGGTGTAGTCGCTCGCCCCTGCGGGCAGCGTGATCCCCCGGGACGCGGAGACGACGTTGGCGATCGCCAGGGCCACCTGGCCCTCGGTCCCCGCCCGGGCCTCGACCCACTCGTCGGCGTTGGAACCGGTCAACCCGAGCCGCGGCCCCACGAAGGTGAACTTCGCGTGCCGGTTGCCGCTGCCCTCAATGTCTCGGGAGGCCGCAAAGCCGGCCGCGAGGTCGGTGGGCGAGAGCCACGTGCCGAGGAAGTCGGCGCCGAAGCAGACGACGCGGTCGGCCGCGCCGAGATCGTAGCGGGGAAGTCCGGTCGAACCGCTCACGCTGGCGCGGCCCGTTGTCAGCGCCTCGTTGCTGAAGGGTTCGTATGCGACGTGTTCTGCACCCATCGCCGTCGCCCACTCGGACATGAGGCGCGCTCCGGTGCCGGTGACCGCTCCCGTGAGCAGGACCGTGCCGCCGCCCTGAACCGCCGCGACGAGCGCCGCGCTGCCTTCATCCCATGTCGCTGCCGCGAACGTGCCGTCGCCCGCGCTCCTCTGCGGTCCCTGCACCCGATCGGGGTCGTAGAGGTCCTGGAGCGTGGACTGCGCGAGCGCGGTGAGGCCGTTTCCGCTGCCGAAACGGTCGTTGGGCTCGAGCTTGAGCACCCGGCCATCCCGAACCGTGGCATGCACCGCGATCGGCTCCGGACCGGCGTTGGGGACCACTGTCGCGTACGTCTCGTTGACGCCCGGGACGATGCCCTCTTCCTGCACGAGGTTGGGGATCAGCTTGTCGGCGAAATCGGGCGGACCGCAGGCGAGCGTCGCCGCGCCGGCACCGCCGACTCCGATGACCTTGAGGAAGTCACGCCGCGAGGTTCCGTGCGGGTCCACCGCTTCCGATGGCTCGGAGGTGTTCGTTCGGGGGTCAGGCATGTTCAGCTGCCATGGTCTAGTAATGACATGCCGTGCAGTCGGTCGGACCGCGGAACTTCCCGTAGTCGGAATCGATCGCCTTCGGGTAGAAGCTCATCTCTTGCAACTCGCCGGGTTCGGAGATCCGCTGGACGGACTGGCTGATGATGTGGTCGGTCGTGACGTCCGTGCTCTTCGGTTCGCTGCGGTGGCAGCTAAGGCACCAACCCATCTTGAACGAGGCCCACTGATACACCCGGTCCATCTCTTCGACGGGGCCGTGACACTCGGCGCATTCAAGGTCGTTTCGCAGGTGAGCTCTGTGGCTGAACTGAGTGAACTCGGGGAGCTTGTTCACCCACTTCCACTCAACCGGCTCGCCGTTCGCGTACATCGTCCGCATCTGTTCGACGGGGTCGAGACCCGTTCCCGCCACCAGGTGGCAACCCATGCACACTTCCATCGCCGGGACGACGCCGGAGACCGAACGCTCGGTGCCCGTGTGGCAATACATACAGTCGATCTGGAGATCGCCGGTATGGAACCGATGATTGAAGGGGATCGGCTGCCGCGGGCCTTTGTCCGCGTCGTCGTGAGCGAAGATCGCTTTCCACTGAGGCGGCAGATCGGCTGAACTCTGATCGACCGAGTATCTCCGGGCCTCATCCGCCGTTTGCCCTTCGCCGAGGGCCGTCGCGTCCTCCGCCTCCTGGCTTTCCTGATGGATGGCGAGCGAAGCGTCGATCGGGGTCTCGGCATCAGCACCGGCCGGCCGCAGGACGACGACCGCCGTCGCTGCGAACATCAGGCCGATCAGGAGTGCCGCAATGCGGTATGTTCTGTTCATCCGCCTCTCGGAGGGGGAAAACGAACGGGTTTCCGCGTGAGCCCGGCGCCGGTCCCGGTTGGCGGCGGGTCGCGAACAAGGTATACCGAGACCATGGGGATGCAAGGCGGTCCGGATCGCCCCGGTCGACGGAAGAAACAGGGGCTCACGACCTGGAAGGAGCGAGCCGTTTGAGGGTGCCCTTGAGCGACCCCGTGCGCGAGTATCGGGAACTCGCGCACGAGATCGATTCGGCGGTTCTCGAGGTACTGCGCTCGGGCCGGTACGTGCTCGGCGATACGGTGGCCGAGTTCGAGGCTTCGTTTGCGGATCGCGTCGGTGTACGCTTCGCCGTGGGCGTGGCCAGCGGGACCGATGCACTGCGGCTCGCTCTCGAGGCCGTCGGCGTCGGCCCCGGGGACGAGGTCATCACGACGCCGTTCACGTTCCCCGCCACGGCGACCGCCATCATGGCCACCGGAGCCACCCCGGTGTTCGCCGACGTCCGGCCAGGCTGTTTCACGATCGATCCCGACGCCGTCGCCGCCGCCGTGACACAGCGCACGGCGGCGCTCGTCCCGGTCCACCTGTTCGGTCAGATGGCGGACATGGAGCCCCTGGTCGACGTGGCCGACTCGTGCGGCCTCGCGATCGTGGAGGATGCGGCGCAGGCGTTCGGCGCCGATCAACGCGCCCCGGATGGCGCCGTGACTCGGGCAGGAGGGGTCGGTAACGCCGGGGCCTTCTCCTTCTATCCGACCAAGAGCCTGGGCGCGGCCGGTGACGGCGGCATCGTCACGACAGACGATCGGGCAGTGGCCGACCGGTTGGTGCGGCTACGGAACCACGGCCGCACCGCTGAGGGCGGTCACGCCGAACCGGGTCACAACAGCCGTCTCGACGCCATCCAGGCGGCGTTTCTGACGACGAAACTGCCGCGGGTCGACGAGTGGACGGAGCGCCGCCGGGCCCATGCCGGTGTCTACGAGGGGGCGCTCGCCGAAGCCTCCGGCATCCGCCCACCGGCCATCGTGGGAGGGAACCGACACATCTTTCACCAGTACACCGTTCTCTGCCATGGGCGGGCTCGCGTCGCGGCGGCCTTCGATGCGGCGGACGTCGACACATCGGTGTTTTACGATCCGCCGATCCACCGGATGGAGGCGTTCGCCAGTCTGGGGGTTCGACGGGGAAGTCTCCCGGTGGCGGAGGAACTGGCGACCCGTGTTCTGAGCGTCCCCGTGTTCGCCCATTTGAGCGCCGAAGAACGCGATCGGGTCGCCGCGGTGCTCACCGCCGCCGGCTCACTCGAGCCGGCCTGAGCGAGGCGACTCGCCCTTCCCGCGCAGGGGGGTCCCGAACAGCCCCTCTCGCAGCCGCTCCGGGTTGACCGTTCGGCAGCCTTTCCCTAGAATATCGCGCGCTTCGAGCGGGTCCCCTCGGGTCCCGCTCGTCGTGTCTGTGGCGGGGCCTTAGCTCAGATGGCTAGAGCGCTACGTTGACATCGTAGAGGTCACTGGTTCGAGTCCAGTAGGCCCCATCGGCGACGGCGTTGAGCAGCGGTCATGGGCTCCGGCGCGTCGGCAGGTTCGGGGGCTGTAGCTCAGCCTGGTTAGAGTGCCTGACTGTCACTCAGGAGGTCGCGGGTTCGAATCCCGTCAGCCCCGTTCGAAAGTTCGAAGGAAAATTGAAGTGGTGTCTCACCACTCGAGTGGACCTGGGGCCATAGCTCAGCCTGGGAGAGCGCTTGAATCGCACTCAAGAGGTCGAGGGTTCAAATCCCTCTGGCTCCACTCTCGCCACCGTAGCTCAGGGGTAGAGCACCGCATTCGTAATGCGGCGGTCGTCGGTTCAAATCCGACCGGTGGCTCTGCCGGCCTTCGGTGTGACGAGCCGTCCAGGACACCGCGGGTGGCCAAAACATTTTCGGGGCGTGGCTCAGTCCGGTAGAGCGCTGCGTTCGGGACGCAGAGGTCCCCGGTTCAAATCCGGGCGCCCCGATTGAAGAAGAGGCCGGGAGAGTGTTCACCGGTTACCGCGATCGCCTCCTCGGTTCTTTCTCCTGACGGAGAACGCACCCGTCCCTTCGCGGGACGGCATCTCCGCCCGAACCTCGACCATGGAAGGCGACGATGAAGCTCGACTCGAAGGCGATGGGTCTCTGGATGGGGGTGGTGTGGGGGGGGGTGGTGCTGCTCGTGGGGGTGGTGAACGTCGTGTCGGGCGGGTACGGAGCCTCCTTCCTGAACGGGGTGGCCTCGATCTACCCGGGCTATGAGGTCGGCGGCATGGGCTCGGTCATCATCGTGACGCTTTACGCGGTCGTGGATGGCTTCATCGGCGGATTCCTGCTGGCGTGGCTCTACAACAAATTCGCGGGGGGCGCTGCCGCGTGACGCGTGTCCGGTGAACGCATGACGGGAGACCACGCGCCGAACCGGCTGAGCGTCGTCGTTCTGAGCTGCGGACCCCTCGGGTACGAGGTGGCCAACCGCATCAGCTCGCTCGAAGAGGTCGGTGCCGTCTCCCTTGTCCAGGCCGACTACACGCGCCGGCAGCTGTCTCCCGTCGGGAAGGTCCGACACGTCCTGAAGTACCAGGGCTGGCCGGGTCTCTGGCGCGTGCTGGCGAGCAGGTTGCGGAAGGCCGAGACGACCCGCGAGCCAGCGTCGGCTCCATCCCTCGCAGACGGAATCGCGCACTATCACTTCAGTGATTTTCATGAGTCGGCTTGCATCGCGCAGCTCGAAGCGATCGGCGCCGACCTCGGCGTGCTCGCGGGCACGTACATATTGAAGGAGTCGGTGTTTGACGTGCCCCGGATGGGCTGCATCAACCTGCACACCGGGAAGGCGCCGGAATACCGGGGGGCCGCTCCCGCCTTCTGGGAGCTGTACAACGGGGAGACCGAGGTCGGCGTCACCGTTCACGAAGTAACGGCGGATCTGGATGCCGGCCGAGTGCTCGCCCAGGAGTCGTTCCCCCTCGACTCCGCTCCACCGGGCGATCCGATGGACCACGTCATGTCGATGCGAAACGACGTCCTCCTGCCCAACGGGGTTCGGATGCTGGCGGAAGGCGTTCAGTCGATCGCTCGCGGGACGACAGAGTGGTCGACCCAGGACTCCACGGTTGCCCGGACGTATCGGACGCCTGATTACAGCGCGAAGAAGCAGCTGGCGAAACGGGTGGCCCGCCGCCGGCGGGAGCGAGGTCTTGTGACGACGGGCAGGCAATCATCGTGAGCGTTGAGTCGCTATGGATCTGAAGCGACGCGTGAAACACCACCTCGGCCAGGTGCTCTTCCGCACGGGGGCCTACCGACGGGGTCTCCGCGACCGAGCAGTGATCGTTCTCTTTCACCGGGTCGATGATCGCCTCGCCGGCGACCCGATCAGCTGCACCGTCAGCGACTTCCGCGCCTTTTGCCAGTTCTTCACGCGGTACTTCAACGTCATCACGCTGGCGGAGTTGTTGGAAAAAATGCAGAACGGACAGCCCGTGGGCGGCGATCTGGTGATCACGTTCGACGACGGGTACCGGGACAATCACACGTCCGCCGCGCCGATTCTCCGCGAGTTCGGGCTGCCCGCCTGTTTCTTCGTCGCTACCGGTCTGGTGGAGACGGAAACGGTGCCCTGGTGGGACGAGGACCTGTCGTTCCGTCCGGAGTGGATGACCTGGAACGAGGTCCGCGAGTTGCGCGACGACGGGTTCGAACTCGGAGCGCACACCGTGAACCACGTCGACCTTGGCAGCGTCGCGAACGACGTTGCTCACCGGGAGATTCACGAATCGAAGGTGCGGCTCTCCGCCGAACTCGAGCACCCGATTCGCTTCTTCAGCTATCCGTACGGGCGGACGTACCAGATCACCGAGACCGCGCGTCAGATGGTGCGCGACGCGGGATTCGATTGTTGTGTCTCCGCGTACGGTGGGTACGTCTCCGGAGACGAAGACCTGTTCGAGATCCGTCGGGCCCCGATCTCACCGTGGTATCTGACGCCGTACCAATTCGGGTTCGAGCTGCTCCGCGAGTCGGAGGAACTCAACCTGCCCGGTCCCCCACCCCAGATCGGAGACGCATCATGACGAGCGGTTTGAGAACGGCGGCGGTCTTTTTGGTGGGGGTCCTCGTCGGCGGGGTCGCGCTCAACAACGGGCCGTCACTCGCGGTGGCTTCCGGTCCGGCGGTCTCCGAGACGGCGGTGTCCGGGGCTGCCCGAGCTGCCGGTGCGATCGTCGTCCAGAACGCGTACTACCCGAACGAGGGGATGGAGGGTGAGGTCCTCCGCACTCGCCTCGAGGCATCGGCCGTGCGAGCCGGCGCCGGCCTCGTCGTGGGGAGGGTGCTCCGCCGCGTCGACGGTCCCGATGACGCGCCCTTCCTCGTCTGGGAGGCCGAGTACGCCGACGCCGCGGCCCGCGAGGCGGACCTCGCCGCCCTCGACGACACGGACTTCAGCCGCGTGTCGAGCCACATGGGCACCCTTCTGGCCGGCTTCGGCCGAACCGTCTGGGAGGTCGTCGACCGGCCCTGATCACGAGATGGCAGTCGTTGTTCCTCAGTCCAGCATTTGCGAGTAAGTAAGTACTTACTTACATTCAAGCCATGAACACATCCGTACGGCAGCCGCGAGTGGAACGCCGGGAGCAGATTGCCCGGGCGGCCCTGCAGATCATTGGTGAGCAGGGACTGACGTCACTGTCCACGGCAACGCTCGCCAAACACGTGGGACTGAGTTCCGGGGGGCTGTTCCGTCATTTCGAGTCCTTCGAGGAAATCCTGGCGGAAGCCGCGCACATCGCGGTGACGATGCTGGAGGCAACCTTCCCCGACCCCGATCTTCCGCCCACCGATCGGATCCGCACCCTGGCCCTGAACCGCGTGAAGGTGCTGGGTGGAAACCCCGGCGTCACGTGGCTGCTCATGTCGCAACAAGCGCGTCTCACACTCCCCCCGGAATCGGTAACCGAGCTTCAGGCGATGGTGCGTCGCTCGCGCGTGTTCCTTCGGTCGGCCGTGCAGGAGGGTAGGGCAGAGGGCTCGATCCGGTCGGACCTCGACCCCGACGCCCTGCTGGTGACGATCTTCGGAACCGTACACACGCTGATCGGGATGCAGGGGGTCGCGAGCGGAGGAAAACAGAACGCCGAAGCGGTGATGGACTCGCTCCTGACCATGCTTCGGCCCGTAGAACCCGTGCGGGCGGCAGGCCCGTCGGAAACCAACAGGAGGGCATCATGATTTCGACCACAGATACTGTGAAAGACATCGTCGTCGCACACCCGCTCGCCACGCGGGTGTTCCAGCGGCATTCCATCGATTTCTGTTGCAGGGGAGGGATCGCGCTCAGCGAGGCCTGCGACAAAAAGGGGCTCGACGCCGACCGTATCGCGAAGGAAGTGGAGGCGGAGATCGCCGGAACCGGGGACGACGCGGCCCGCTGGGAGGAACGGCCCCTCGATGAGCTGATCGACCACATCCTGACGACCTACCACGAAGCGCTTCGTTCGGAGCTGCCGCGCCTGCAGCAGATGGCCCGGAAAGTTCTCGCGGTCCACGGCGACAAGATGCCGGAGGTGCTACCCGAGTTGCACCGCGTGTTCTCCGATCTCCAGACGGAACTCGAGAGCCACATGGCGAAGGAAGAGGAGATCCTGTTCCCCATGATCCGGGCCGGGCACGGAGAGAACGCCGGCGCGCCGATCACGGTCATGGAGCATGAGCACGCCTCCGCCGGTGCGGCGCTCGAACGCCTTCGGGAACTGACCAACGACTACCAGCCCCCGGCCGACGCCTGCGCCACCTGGACCGGGCTGTGGGCCGGACTCGCCGACCTGGAAAAGGAGCTGCACCTCCACATTCACCTCGAGAACAACATCCTGTTTCCGCGAGCGATGGAGGAACACGCGCCGGTCCACTAATGTCGCTTGACCCCGCGACACCGTGACGTAGCTTCACCGTCAACATCGGGGCGTGGCGCAGCCCGGTAGCGCGCCTGAATGGGGTTCAGGAGGTCGCGAGTTCAAATCTCGCCGCCCCGATATGTTGCACATTCTTACCTTGATGCATGTGGCGGGAGATTGCCGGATCGCGCAGCGATAGCAGGCCATCTCGCCGCCCCGATTAGACGAAAGCCCGCAACCGTGCGGGCTTTCGTGCATCTGGAGACTTCTTGAACTCGCTCCGTGTTTCCCTCACTGTCACGCTATCTGCCTCCGGGGACAGCAGGGCGGTGGCATGGGTCTGGATAGGTGCGCGATCGGGATACCTCAGGCTGGCAGCATCGGCCAGGTGACTCCGACTGCTTCGAAGAACTCGGCCCATCTGGGGTCGGAGTAGTCTTCCCCCCAGATCGGCCAGGCCGGGTACACGTACATGCCGCACAGCTTCAGATCGATCCCTTCCTCCAGGAGTTCAAACGCCCGGTCGAGATCTCCGAGGGCATAGCAAATTGCGGCGGTCCACGGAGGGTCAGTGTCGACCCGACTCTCATCTTCGATCTCCTCGAGCAATTGGCGTGCACCCTCCCGGTCCCCCGCTCGAGCTCTGGCAGTCCCGAGGAAGGAGAGCACGAACGTCGCGCGACTTGAAAGGGACGCGGCCAGCTCCAAATCGTCGAGGGCCTCGCCAGGCTGCCCCCTCCCCACGTGCGCGAGCCCCCTCGAATACAGCGCCAGCACGGAGTGGGGCGCTCGCTCGAGAATAGCGTCGAGCTCGGCGAGCGCCTCATCGAACCTGCGTGTCCAGTTAAGGACCATGGCTCGCACGGTGCGTATGTACTCGGAATCCGGTGTGATGGTGACTGCCTGGGTGGCGAACGTGACGGCTCGGTCCCAATCGCCTCCGCAGGCGAGTAGTACGCCCCGCCAGACCAGGGCCTTTCCGAACTCGGAGTTGAGTTCCACGGCATGCGCCAGGGCTCGATCCGCGGCCTCCAGGTCCCACTCGAAAATGCCTTTGACTATGCCACTGGAGAAGTGAGCCTCGGCCGAAGTCGGGTCGAGGCTCACGGCTCGTTCGGCCGCCTCGATCGCCTTGTCCCTCGACTCCGCCGTCGAGGCGATCCCATAAGTCCCGAGGATGCTGTACACGTCGGCGATTCCGCTGTGGGCCGGAGCGAAGTCCGGGTCCCGCTCCGCGGATTTCTCGAAATACTCGAGCGCCGCCCGGAGGCCGACTTCGTACCGTCTATACCAGAGGTGACGGCCCTTGAGGTACAGGTCGTAGGCCTCGGCATTGCTGGTTTTCTTCTGAACCAGCGGACGGGATTCGTCGAGAAGTCTCACGCGGAGTGCCTCCGCGATCGACCGCGAAATCTCGTCCTGGATCGCGAACACGTCCTCCAACGCGCGTTCGTACGTCTCTGAGAACTGATGGAATCCGGTGGCCACGTCGATGAGCTGCGCCGTGATCCGCACACGGTCGTCGTGCTTGCGGACACTCCCTTCGAGGATCGAGCTGACCCCGAGCTTCGCCCCGACCTCCCTGACGTCGGCGCTCTCTCCCCGGAACGAGAAGGAAGAGGTTCGTGCGGCGACATCTAGCCCCTCGATCTTCACCAGCGCATTGAGAAGCTCTTCGGCGATGCCATCGGCAAAATACTCCTGATCCTTGTCGGGGCTCATGTCGGAGAAGGGAAGTACGGCGATGGAGGGGCGGTCCTGTGGCGTCGGTCGCGTCACCTCGGTAACAGCAGGGCTCGTTGCGCCCTGGGGATTCACCTCCGCCGCGGTCTCGACGGCAGTCGCAGTGGGAGAGATCCCCGCCTGGCTCGGCGGGTTGGCCCCTGACGCGTACTCGCCGGGATCGCGCTTCACCCCGTCCGGTGTGACTTGAAAGGCCCAGGCCACGATGACCGTGATCGGGAACCCGGCAATTACCAGGATCGTGACCAGCGTGACCGACCAATCCGGCAGCTGGAGCCCGGGCGCCACGACGTCGACGCCCTCGATCACCGCGAACCCGACTACGAGGTACGCGATCAAGACGCGGAATACACGACGGCGCTTCAATTCTGAGAAGAGGGTCATCAGGACAGAAGCTGCCGCCCGACCTGTGTACCGGGCAAGGCACGGGCGAACCCGCAGCCCCCGGCACGCGCAAGACGAACTGTATCGAGGTGTACGCGTGCTGCGCCGCTTGAATGGGGTTCAGGAGGTCGCGAGTTCGGTCGCGAAGCAGAGCGAGGACGCGTAGCCCCTTGATGCCGTCCTCAACATCCCAACAAGTCCAGCCCAGCAGGGTGCGCGGCGATTGCGGTGGGGGGGATGCTTGAGCGCGGTCAGGCTCTTACGCGATGGCGGCAATCGCGACCTTTTTTCGCTTTTTTACATGAGGGTCGCGGAGCGGCCCACCCCTGAGTGAAGGAGAGCATACCCATGCGTATCCGTGCGCCTATCGGCACCATCGTCCTCGGTGCCCTGCTCGCGACCACGCCTCAACTGGCGGTCGGACAGAGGAAAGACGATGAGTCGCTGGCCGAAATCACATGCCGCGCATGTCGCCCCGGTACAGAAATGCAGTCCGACCAGCTGGGCGAGTTCCTCGCAAAGAACGTGAACGTCCGCTTTGGGACCGACATGCGACCGCTCTCCGTCGAGTTGCGCGTGGAGATGGTTTCGCGAGATGAAGGCGTCATCGGGAAGTGGGAGTCGGAAGCCGTCGAGGTAAGAGGGGGCGAGACGTACTCCGCCTCGACGTGGGTAAGCCAGCGGGATCGCCGCGAGGGAATGGTCCCATACAAGGGGGGAGGGTCGGTCAAGTACATCATCACCGACTTCCTCAACGACCGTGAATGCGAGGGCGCGACCCACGCTGTGTGGATCACGCTGATGTCGGACGATGAGCAGAAGTTTTCCGGTGCAAGCGGGGTGGGCAAGACGATGGTGTGCCTCACCCGATCACGGCGCTCGCCCCCGACCGACGCCCGACCGACGACCATGACCGTGGACGCGACTGCGCATTCCGCTGAAGTGACGCGGCCAGTCCGCCGCCAGCGTCGGATGTAGGGTACCCGCCGCGGCACGCTCCACGTACCGATCTATCGCGCGCGTCAGAATCGAACCACGAGCCCGTGTCCCGGTCTCGGATTTCTGCCCGATACCGACGACGGACCAAGCCTGGGTCTTGTGTCCTATGTCCTAGCTGTCTTGTTGCATGGGTGATAGCCCTCTCAGCTGAACGGTGCCGTACCTCGCGAACGCCTGTCGTGCGTCGTCGGTGAGGATTTCGGTCCCGCCTTCTGAAAGCCAGTGTTCACCCCCGGGTGACGACAGCAGTGAGTTGGCTCGCATCGCATATTTGCGGAATTCATCGGCCGTCAACACATCGTAGCGATGTTGCGCGACGGCGGTGGCGAGCACGTTGACGATCCGCGTCATGAATAGATGGAAGAGAGCCAGATCTTCTTCGTCCAGATCTCCGGGAGAACGCAAACCCGTTGTCCAGACCCGGATATTCCGATCGTTGCTGTAGATGGGGTCCCAGGCTTCATTGATCAGGTGATTGATCGAGATTATGGAACTTACGCGCATCTGGCGGGAGTTTTCCCGAATCTGGCGGGCCAGGTAGATCAGGGTGACGACGACCGCAATCGCACCAAGGACCTCACCCAATGCTCCCCAGTCCTGAATGTCCACGGCACAAATCTCCTACATGTTTGCCTGATACTGCCAGGCGCCCGTCTTGAACAGGTTGTCGGGGTCGTGCTTTCCCTTGAGAGCCCGCAGGCGCTTCATGGTGTCCTGGGGGAACACGCCCAGCATTTCCGAATCGCTCTCGGGCATGGCGTTGTTCAGATACGTGGTCACATGAAATGGGCGGAGTTTCTCGATGAAATCGTCGCACCACTTCTTGCTGGCCTCGCGTTGTGAGTCGTCGTCGTCCGGCCAACCGGTGAGGGCCGAGCACCAGAGGCGTCCGGTGCGAGCGGCGAAGGAGGTGGAGGCGAGATCTGGCCTGCCCACCGCTCCGTTGACCTCGAAGAAGAGTAAGAGCGTGGACAGCTTCGAGGCGAAGTCCGGCTTCTCGCTCCAATGCTTCACGGCGATGTCGACGATGCGGTTCGCCGCGTCCGTGTCGCTGGGGTCCCAGTTGATGAACACTCCCTTGTCCCAGTAGTTCGCGTTGTACGGGAAGAGGTCGTCCAGCGCCGCCTGGAGGGCCGTGTACGGCATCTGGGTGTCCTGTCGGACCAGTGCCCCGCCCCCGTACGCCGCCAGCTCGTCACATGTGGCCTGGGCGGCGTCCTCCGTTTCACCGACGATCAGGGGGACCACACCGCAGACCGGCTGACCATCCGGCGAGTGCAGGAATGCAAACTGAAGGGTTTCGGTTTCCTTGCGCTCGGGACGGGTGATGCGACCGATCCAGGGCGTCATCACTTCCTTTGCCTTGTCCGCGCCCCACAGGATCGGGGCGCTTCGGATGATCCCGTTATTGGGCATGTCGCGGAGTTCGAGGACGAACTCGGTGACGATTCCGAAGCTGGCCCCGTTCCCACGCATGCCCCAGAAAAGTTCCGGGTCCGTGGCTTCGTCCACGCGAACGACGTCTCCGGTTGCCGTGACCATCTCGTAGCTGACGATGCTGTCGACGACGGCACCCAGCCAACGACTCAGATGGCCGATGCCACCTCCAAGTGCGACACCCGCAAATCCGGTGTGCGAGACCGAGCCGGTGAGGCAAATGAGGTTGTGGAGGGCCGTCTCGTGATCGACATCGCCTCCATCGGCACCCGCCTGGATGGCAACCAGCTTCTTCTCAGGGTCGACCCGGACCGCGGTCATCCTGGAGAGATCGATCACGACGGCGTCGTTCGCCATTCCGTACGGCGAATGGCAGCCCTTTCCTCGCACGGTGATCGGAATGTTGTTCGATCGACAGTAGGTCACGGCCGTCGCGATGTCCCGCACACCCGAAGCTACGACGAAGCCCAGTGGATTCGTGCGCGTGTTCAGATCGTGGTTCCATCCGCGGAAGCGCGCGGCGGTGAACGCTTCCTGATCGTCGCGGGTGATCAACTCTCCGCGGAGGCTCGCTTTAAGGTCCGCGAGTGGATCGTCTGTCATGGTCTGGTTCTCAGGAGAGGGATTGAAGGCGCGCCATCATACAGCAAATGGATAGGAAGGAAAACCGCTATTCGGTTCATGGCCCGTGACACCAGCCAAACCACCCGATAAGCATACGGGCGAGCTCGCGAAGCCCACCGAGGGTCTCGCGGACTGCCGAAATGACCTGTCACGCCTACTGTCACAGAGTGAGGAGGAGTGTACGGAGGTGTGCTGAGGTCAATCGGCGAAATCCGTACGATTTGTCGCCGAGCATCAGACTGGAACACCGGTGGGTACGGACGATCACCCGAAGTGGCGAGTCCGTCTCGATCCAGGCTACGTTGATCAGGTAGGCTGCTAGCATTCCTCTGAGGGACACCGTGGGGAGGTTGAGCCGGTGGAAGGCACGCGCGTTTCGCACTACGAGGTCCTCGAGCAACTCGGGCGGGGCGGAATGGGCGTCGTGTACAAGGCGTTGGATACAAGACTCAACCGTCACGTCGCGCTCAAGTTCCTTCCCCCCGAGATGACAAGCGATGACGAAGCACGTCAGCGCTTCACCACCGAGGCCCAGGCGGCCTCCGCCCTCGACCATCCGAACATCTGCACCATCTACGAGATCGACGCCGATCCCGACGGCCGGATGTTCATCGCGATGGCCTTCTACGATGGCGAGACGCTGAAGCAGCGTATAGACCGAGGACCACTGGCCATCAACGAGGCCTTGGAAATCGCTGTGCAGATGGCTCGGGGACTGGCAAAGGCGCATGCCGCCGGGATCGTGCACCGCGATGTCAAGCCGGCGAACGTCATGATAACGGGGGATGGACTGGCGAAGGTCCTCGACTTTGGCATCGCGAAGCTGACAGGCGCTACGGGCGGCCTCACTAAGACGGGCTCGACGCTGGGGACTGCGTCGTATATGTCGCCCGAGCAGGTACACGCCGGGGACGTCGGCGCGGGGAGCGACGTGTGGTCGCTGGGTGCCGTCCTCTACGAGATGCTCGCGGGTGAAGAGGCGTTCGACGCCGCGAATGCGATGGCCCTCATATACGCGATCACGAGCGAGGCGCCAGCGCCCCTCCGCTCGCTCCGGCCCGAAGTACCCGCGGAGGTCGAGGCCGTCGTCACGAGGGCTCTCGAGAAGGCGCCGGCAGATCGCTTCGCGTCGGCCGAGGAGTTCGCAAGCGCTCTGGAGCCGTGCCTACCGCGGACGGGTACCGTGGTGGCGCGACCGGCTGGCGAGGGGAGAACGGCAAGGTGGTGGGGCGCTGCCGCTGTGGCGGCCGTCGCGCTCCTGGCCGGCGGCCTCTGGGCGTCCGGCGTGATCGGAGGAGGGGACCGGGAGTGGGTCGTACAGGTCGCTCTTCCGGAGATCGAAGCCCTGGCCCGGGAGAGCCTCTACGACAGCGCTTGGACCCTCGCGAGGCGCGCGGAAAAGGTGGCACCTGACGAGCCGGCCCTGGAGGAAATGTGGCCGCTGATCACCTGGACAATGGGCGCTCTCCGAACCGAGCCGCCAGGGGCCCGAGTGCTTCGAAGACCCTACGGAAGCGGCGACGACACGCCCTGGGAGCTCCTGGGCACGACACCTCTCGAGACGTTCCGACTACCATACGGGAACCCGCTACTCAAGATCGAAGCCGAAGGATACCAGGCCTCGTACCTGGCGCCGCTGGGTGTGGGTGCGGCCGCGCTGACCGAATTCCCGCTCGTCACGCTCGACCTTGAGGGAGAGGCCCCGGAGAACATGGTCCGCGTGCCGGGCCTGGACGTAACCATTGACGGCACGGCGCATGCACTCGAGGACTTCTACATCGACCGCTTCGAGGTGACGAACCGGGGCTTCAAGACCTTCGTCGACGCCGGCGGCTACCGAGATCCGCAGTATTGGGAGCACCCGTTCGTGCTCGACGGCCGCACCCTGTCCAGGGACCAGGCGATGGAGCACTTCGTCGACCAGACGGGCCGCCCAGGACCCAGCATGTGGCAGGTCGCGAACTACCCGGACGGACAGGACGATTACCCGGTCACGGGAGTCAGCTGGTACGAGGCCGCGGCCTACGCCAAGTTCGCAGGCAAATCCCTCCCATCGGTCCACCATTGGCGCCGGGCCTACGGGACGGCGTACTCCCTCCCATTCCTGCTTCCCCGAAGCAACTTCACAGGCGACGGACCGGCGCCTGTGGGCGAGTACACGGGAATGGGCCCCTTCGGCACCTTCGACATGGCCGGCAACGCGCGAGAGTGGGGCTTTAACGCGGTCGGCGAAGACCGATACATGCTCGGAGGCGGATGGACCGACCCCGACTATACCGGCCTGAACGCGCTTCGCAGCCAGCCTACGCAGCCGCCCTTCGATCGCTCGGCCACCAACGGAATCCGTCTCGCGCGGTATCTGGAAGAAGGTTCGGGACTCCAGGCCGCGCTAGCTCCGGGCGCCGCGAGGGGGGTCGTGGATTCTCCGGACATACCGACCGTGGACGATGAGGTGTTCGACGTCTACCGGCGCGCGTACGCCTACGACCGAGTCGAATTGAACTCGACGGTGGAAGAAGCCGACACTACGCGTCACTGGATTCGTCAGCGCATCTCCTTCGACGCGGCCTACGGGGATGAACGCGTCCTTCTCTATCTCTATCTCCCACTGACGTCCACGGCCCCCCTTCAGACAGTTGTCTACTGGGGCGGCTCGCAGCAGCTGGCCTACACCTCGATCGACCAGACCCCCAATCTGCACCCTCACTTCATCGTACAGAGCGGCCGCGCCCTGGCGCTCCCGGTGCTGAAGGGGACGCTCGAGCGTAATGACGGGTTCAGCGCTCCGTGGGGGAGCATCCTCCAGCGCGAGCGGATAATCCAGCAGGTACAGGATGTGCTTCGAACCGTCGACTACCTTGCGACGAGAGATGATATCGACGCGGATGCCCTGGCGTACTACGGCTACAGCTGGGGCAGTAGCTCGGGGCCGGTCCCTCTGGCGCTCGAGCCGCGACTCAAGGCGGCGATTCTCAACGTGGCGGGGCTCTGGCCGAACCGTTCGCAACCCGAGGTCGACCCCGTTTTCTTCGTTCCCCGCACGAGCGTTCCCGTCCTCTTGTTGAGCGGGCGGCTCGACGCGGTGATCCCACTCGAGGCCAGCGCTCGGTTGTTCGACTTACTCGGTACCCCGGACGAGCAGAAGCACCATGTCGTTTCCGAGGCGGGCCACTACCTGCCCATGACCGAGGTCATCCGTGAGTCGCTCGACTTCCTCGACCGTTACCTGGGGCCCGTAGGCGGAGGCTAGAGCTCGGCTGTCGACCCACCGGCGACCTCCCGGCGACACCGACAGCGAACGGGCCGGGTCCTGCTCTCGCGCCCTGGCTCCGCCTTCACGCTGGCGGCGGCTCTCCAGGCTCCGCGCCACCTAACTACTAATTGAGCTGTGGAGCAGGGAGTCGTACTTGATCCCCGCTCCATAAGCCTCGCGACCCTACGTTCGTGCTTCAGGCCTGAGCGACGCCGCTCGTGCGGCTAGCCCTTGGCGAGGTCAGCCAGTCGGTCAAGATCCAGTTCGTCGGCCGCGCTCATGACGTCCTCCATTCTGACGTCCGCCCCGCTCAACTGCACGATGAATCTCCGTTCGACGACGAAATTGAGCTGAGCTGAACCAATCTCCCCATCCCTCGCCTGGAACGTCTGGTACGCAGGGCGTCCCTTGTATTCCGTCGTGCGCTCGTATCCGCCATCGGTCTCGCGGTCCACTTCGATCGATAGCCATGCGGCCATGCCCATGCCGGCAAACCCACCGAGACCGCCCGTATCGGAGATCTCGATGCTGATCGTCGTAACGCGCCCCTCATCGGCCTGATACAGGGCAGAAGCGGTGGAGACAATGAACCCGGCTGCCCCGGCCCGTTCACCCTCGTGCTCGATCCGCTGCCAGCCGATCACCTCATCGGGCAGGAGATCCTTGAGTTCGCGGAAGTCGACAGGGTCGACGCGTTCGTCACCGGTCATCTCTTCAGCCGCGTCGCTCATCTCCCGAGCTGCGCGCGCGAAATCGGCTATATCGCCGATCCCGATGTCATCCGACCCGTCACCTCCACAACCCCCAAGCCCTATCGCGAGTACTGCACAGACAATGGCCTTGACCGAAGCTGTGCGGATGTGGTCGGTCATTTCCAGGCTCCTCTCTAGAGTCACTGATCGTTTGAGTATGCCGTGCCAAGTAGGCGGTCGCCATGCCGCCCATGCCCGGGCGCGCTGGTTCCGCGACGCCAACCGACGGTCCCACGGAATGACCCGTCACACCTTCAGTTCTCCCCCATCAGCTCGCGCAGCTCCTCGAACCAGTTCACGACCACGACGACCGGCCCGATCCCCGGAACCTGCTGCACTGGGGCCTCCTCGACCCCTGCGAACGTGACGAACATGAATCGGTCGCCATCCGGGTGGATGTCGTACATGCGCATCCGTTGGTCGGTGCGGGTGCCCGCGACCGAGAAAAGCTCCTGCTCCTCGCCGAGTTCCGCGGTGTCTCCGAGTCGGACCTCACGTCGCATCATCCGGCCGTCCCCCGCTCCCGTGCCGTCCTCCGCTCCCGTGATGTAGTAGATCGCCGAGCCGCCCGGCTCCCATACGGGATCTCCGCCGCTATCGCCCGAGACCTTGATCGCGGGTCCGGGGTCCGGAAAAGCGCGGAGGTAGACCGCGTGGTCCCCACCTTCGTTCGACACATAGGCGAGCCAGTTCCCGTCCGGTGACACGACACCGCTTTCCTCGTGCCATTCCGCCCCCAGGTACGACTCCGGCTCGAGCGGTTCGACTCCTAGACTCGCGATGAGGAGGTTGGGCTCTCCGCGTCCAGACCAGTCTTCAATAATGACGCGGCTCTGGTCCGGAGACACCGCGATCATGGGGCCGCCGATGTTCGGGCCGATCTGTACGGACGCCCCCGAACCGTCCAGGTTTGCTCGGTACGCGCCCCCTCGTCGGCCGAAATAGAGACTCGATCCGTCGACGGACCAGACCGGCAGGTACGCATCCCCCACCTCGGTCACTTGCGTGCGCACGCCTGTGTTGAAATCGAGCACGAAGATCTCGTCCGCCTCGTTGTCCTCAAAAGCGAGCCGCGTCCCGTCGGGAGAAATGCGAGGCGCTCGCACCTGGCGTCCCGTAAAGCTCAGCGAAAGATCCCTTCGCGTTCCATCCATCTCGATCCACGTGAGTCGGTCGAATCCGGCGGAAGCAAACCCCAGGCCCGCCAGGCCGTGGACCAGGGTGCCGTTGTCGGAGACCGCAAGCTGCACCGCGCCCCCGCTGAAGATGTTTACCGATGGTAGCACGGGAACCCGCTGGCCCGTGACGGCGAGGGTCTCGAGGTCGAAGGGCAGGGCGAACACGGTCTGCAGCGTCCGATCGCCGTAAAGAATATGACCGGTCGGCACGTAGCGGCCCTGGGATCCCCCCGGGGCGATCAGCGTGTTTTCGCCCGACCCGAGGTCGGTGAGATAGAGCCCGTCAGGCCCGTCACCGAGGAGGGCGCGCTCTCCCGGCAGCATGAAGGGCCGACCCACGGGACCCTCCGCGACCTGCACCGGCGTGCCTCCCGCGGAGCTCACGCGATAGGCGACATCCTCCTGCTCGAACACGATCTCGCCCTGAGTAAACCAGTGTGAGCCCCCACCTTCGGGGACGACCGGGAGCACGGGGCCGCCCGTGATCTGGGTCTTGACCAGTCCCGCACCCTGGCTGAAGACGACCCATTCTCCATCGGGGGAAAGAGAGGGATTGCGGCCGCGCGCCGTGCCCTGGATTGGCCGAAACTCCGGGTCGTCGGACCGTCTGACGTAGAGCAGGTCGTCTGCCCCACCCGCGACCAACGTCTCGCCGTAACGAGAGATCGCGACCCGCCACCCGCCGCCTGTCGTGCTCTCGACCACGAAGTCGGCCAGCGTCATGCGGAATGTCGGGGGCGCGGGCTCCGGCGGCGTCGGGAGCATCGACCACGCCGCGACCGCCACGCCCGCTGCCGCGACGCCCCATGGAAGCCAACGGGCGACGGGCGAGCGCTTCGATGGCGCCGCGATCGGCGTAGCGGCCTGGGTCTGGATCGGCGTGATCGCCGGCAGCTCGTGCGTGAACGCGGGGTCCCCGAGCGCTCTCACGAAGCCCTCCGCCGACTCGAACCGGTCCGCCGGGAGACGCTCGAGCGACCGCGCGACCGCCGCCGTGACGTTGTGCGGCACCGTGGCGCGCACGTCCGTGATCAGCCGGGGCCGTTCCGTGAGGATCTTGGCGAGCACGGCCTGCGCGGTGTTGCCGGT
>JBGMQU010000009.1:0-48440 GCA_048060725.1 Gemmatimonadota bacterium
TGGGACAACATCGACATTTTCGGGTGGATGGGATACAAGATGCAGATCAAGATCGATTTTCTGTGTCGAGATTCCATCCTCGCCGCTCCCATCGTCCTGGATCTCGCGCTCTTCCTCGACCTCGCGTCCCGTTCCGGCCTGTCGGGCGTCCAGGAGTGGCTGTCGTTCTACTTCAAGGCGCCTCAGACGGGGCCGGACCTCTATCCGGAGCACGACATCTTCATCCAGCACTGGAAGCTGAAGAACACGCTCCGCTGGCTGGCCGGAGAGGAGCAGGTGACTCACCTGGGCCTCGAATACTACGACTGAGGACGGGCTGCGGAGAATGGCTCATCTCGGCGTTTCCCTCGTCGCGGCTCGTTGCGGCGTACGGTACAGTACGCCTCGCTCGCCTCTCCTCGGGGGCCTTGACCTGAGCCATTCTCCGCAGCCCTCCCGGGGGCGTCGGGGGAACAGTGCGCTCGAGCGTGCAGGTCGGAGGTAGGGTGGCTGCGCCGTTCATCGTGTTCGAAGGGCCGGAGGGGGCAGGGAAGTCGGAACAGATCGCGCGCCTGGCCGAGGTGCTCCGGGCGGCCGGGCGGCCGTTCGTCGTCACGCGTGAGCCGGGCGGGACCCCGATCGGCGAGCGGATCCGCGACCATCTGCTCCGTCCCGGGCTCGAGGTGCCCCCCACTACCGAGCTGCTGCTTTTCGCCGCCCAGCGCTCGGCGCATGTCGAGCTCGTCGTGCGGCCGGCCCTCGAGCGGGGTGACGTCGTGCTTTCAGATCGATACGCATTGTCTACAAGCATTTACCAGGGGGTCGCACGTGGTCTGGACCCCGGGATGATCGACCGGACGACCGCTATCGCCACGGGCGGTCTCGAGCCCGACCTCTATCTGATTCTCGACGTAGAGCCGGAGGTGGGACGTTCGCGCCAGGTCGCGGCGGGCGCGGAGCCGGACCGGATCGAGAGCGAGAACCTGGCGTTCATGGAACGCGTGCGTTCGGGATATCGAACGTTCGCGGACGAAAACGAGCGCGCGGAACTGGTAGATGGGGCCGACAGCGTCGAAGCCGTGGCGCGGGCGATCGACGCGATCGTCGCGGCGCGATTTCCCGAATGGTTCGGCACACAGGGTTGAAACTTTCGCGTTGGGCCCGGGGTTACGAGATTGGGGTAGTATGAGGGAGGCCGAATGGTCCGGAACGTGCCACCCACCGGAGTTTTTTCCGGGGAGCCGAACCGGGCGTGGAATGGAGGACGGATGAGGGCTGATCGATCTTGGACGACCGCGTTCGTGGTGGGCATCATCACGTTGACCAGTGGTGGGTGGCTTCTGAACCAGGGTGCCCCGGGAGGCGTGGTTGAAAGCTCCCGGCTGCTCCAGGAGGTCCATCACCTTCTCGCGGATCAG
Organism: Gemmatimonadota bacterium; assembly: GCA_048060725.1. GTDB lineage: Bacteria > Gemmatimonadota > Gemmatimonadetes > Palauibacterales > Palauibacteraceae > Palauibacter. Next base: position 1,398 of record JBGMQU010000009.1, read on the forward strand.
TTTGTCGACGAAGTTTCGCCTGAAGATCTGTATCAGATGGCGATCGACGGCATGATCAACGAACTTGGCGACCCCTATACCAACTTCCTGTCGCCGGAAGACTGGGAAGACATAAAGTACTCGACCACCGGAAACTACGGTGGTCTCGGCGTACGAATCGATGACAAGGACGGATGGATCACCGTCGTCGCCGTGCTGCCGAACACGCCTGCACAGCGGCAGGGACTCGTGGTGGGCGACCGCATCATTCAGGTGGAGGGCGAAAGCGCCGAAGGGTGGACGCCCGACAAGGCGATTCTGGTCCTTCGAGGCCCCAAGGGCGCGCCGGTCGATATCCTGATCGCGCGTGTCGGAGCGGAGAAGCCGCTGGCCTACACGATCGTGCGCGACGAGATCCAGGTCATTCAGGCGCAGGCCTTCATGCTCGGGGATCGCGTGGGGTTCGTCCAGCTTCGAGGCTTCAGTCGGCAGGCGCAGGAGGAACTCGTCGTCGGCCTCGACGGTCTGCTCGAGCGGGGGGCCACGTCGCTGATCCTCGATTTGCGGACCAATCCAGGAGGTCTTCTCGAGGAAGGAATCCAGGTCACCGATTTGTTCCTCGATCGAGGTGCGGAGGTGGTCGAGACGCGTTCCCGGGTCGCCAATCAGAACTACACGTATCGGGCGCCTTCGGGAGAGAAGTATCCGGATCTCCCGGTCGTCGTTCTGGTGAACCAGTGGTCTGCCAGCGCCTCCGAGATCGTCGCCGGCGCACTGCAGGACCATGACAGGGCTGTCGTCGTCGGCGTCACGTCATTCGGGAAGGGCTCGGTTCAGACGCTCTACAAGCTCTCCGGTGAGCACCACATCAAGGTGACCACCGCCCGGTGGTTCACGCCGGTGGGTCGTTCGATCCAGAAGGAGTTCGATCGCGAGGCGGCCCTGCGCGGGATTGCCGCCACCGCGATTGCGATCAGCGGTGAGCCGGTGGAAGTTGCCGAGGAGCCTGAGGAACGAGAGGAGTATGTGACGGACGGGGGTCGGACCGTGTACGGGGGCGGTGGAATCACGCCCGACCTCATGGTGAGGGTAGATACGCTCACCACCACGGAGCAGGAGTTGCGACGCGTCGCCATGCGTAACGGGGTTGTCGTGCGCGACGTGGTATTCCGGTGGGCCGTGGAGTTCGTGGATGACGGAAAGACCGTGGAAGACGGGTTTGCGCCCACCGCGCGGATGCGTGACGGGGTGTTCGCGAGTCTCGAAAAAGAAGGTGCGGAGGTTACCCGCGAGTTGTTCGACGGCTCCAAACGGTACATCGACTGGTTGATCGGTGGCGAGCTTTCTGGCGTGGCTCTGGGAGAGATCCCGCAGCTCAAGCGTCGGGCAGAAGAGGATGCCCAGGTCGCCGCCGCGCTGGAATTGCTTCGGGCAGCGGATAGCCCCGCAGCGTTGATAGCGGCCGCCACCGCGGAGGCCGCAGCGCGGGCCGCCACTTCGGGTACGGCGGGTCGGTAACCAATGCGAGGGTCACGCGCCCCTTCCAACGACAACACGAGGGTGACCAACATGAACAGAAAGATCGTTCGGCGGGGTGCGGCGCTGGCCGCGTTGCTGCTCATCGGTCTGAACTCCGCGTGCGCGAGTTCGGGACGGTCGGGCTCGTACTCGCGGCTCTTCATTTCGGGCACGGAGATTCGCGAGAATGGCCATGAAACCGCCTACGAAGCGCTGACGCACCACCGAGAGCTGATCATTTTCGAAAATCAGATCGCGTTCGAGGGCGGAGACGACCGATCGGGTTCGGGCAGAAGCCGGGTAACGTACACGGTGCCGATGCTTGTGGTGAACGGCAACTACAACCTGAACGATGCCATCACGACGCTGCGGCAGATACGGGCGGAGGACATCGTGTCGATCCAGCTCTTCTACGCGAGCATGGTTCCGCCCGAGTTCCGACGCCCCGGTGCCGAAGGTGGAGTCATCTCGGTCATTACCCGCTAGAAGGACGCGGTCCTCTCGGGCCGAGTCGGGTCAGGTGTCTCTCGTTTTTTGCCGGCCGAGCACAGTGACACGGGAGTGATTCCCCGGCAGCGGCTCGTCCTGTTCGGGCGTCTTCCGGAACCGGGGCGGACGAAGACGCGTCTGGCCCCCGTCCTCGGGATGGCGGGCGCCGCCACGCTGTACGAGGCCTTCCTGGATGACCTCGTGGCGCTGGACGTGGGTACCTCGCAGCGTGAGTTATGGGTTCCGGCGCGCCCCGACGCGATCCGACGCCTCGGGCTCAGATACCCGGGGCTCCGGATCCGGCTGCAGCCGGAGGGGGATTTGGGCGCTCGCCTTCGGGCCGCGTTCGAGGCGGCCTTCGCGGACGGCATGGATCACGCCGTGATCGTCGGCAGCGACCACCCGACGCTTCCCGAGGAATTCGTTCGCCGCGCGTTTCGCACGCTTGGGGACGCCGGCCTCGTCATCGGTCCGACCGGTGATGGTGGCTATTATGCGATCGGTCTCCGAAAATACTGCTGGCCCGATGCGGCGGGACTATTCGACGACGCGCCCTGGTCCACGCCGGACCTGTACGCGTGGACGAGGAAGAGGGCAGGCGAACTCGGTCTGCATCATGTCGAGTTGTCCGCGTGGTATGACGTCGATACCCCATCGGATCTCGACCGCCTGAGGCGGGATGTGGTCCCGGGGTCGGCCACGGCGCGGGCTCTCGCGACGCTGTCCATGACGACGGAGACGACGATACCAGATACGGAGAACGACGACGAGTGAATCCCTTGCGAATATGTCTCGAACGCGCGGGCGAGATCGAGTCTGTGCACGAGGTTCACGCCGTCGTCGTCAGTCGCGGAGAAGCGGCCGACGTCCGCGGCGACGCGGACCGACGCGCGTTCTGGCGTTCATCGATGAAGCCGTTCCAGGCGATCCCTGTCGTGCGCGGCGGTGTTCTCGAGGGTCTCGGGCTCGGTGAGGTAGAACTCGCCGTAGTATGCGCTTCTCACCACGGGCTCCCGGTTCACATCGACGCCGTGGGCAGAATTCTCGCTGCGGCGGGTGCGAGCGAGGGCGATCTCGCTTGTGGGCCGCACAGACCCCTCGATGAAGACGCGGCACGCGCGCTGGATGCGGTCGGGCGATTGCCCGGGCGCATCCACAACAACTGCTCGGGCAAGCACGCTGCGATGATCGCCTCCGCACTCTCGACGGGTTGCGATGTTTCGGGGTATCACGAGTTCGACCACCCCGTGCAGGCGAACATTCGAGAGGCGCTGACAGAGTGGTTGGGCCCGAACCCCGCGTCGATGCATTGGGGGGTGGACGGATGCGGAGTCCCCACACCTCGTCTCTCGGTTGGTGAGATGGCTGAAGCGTATGCACGCTTCGTGCGATCCGATGACCCCGCCGCCGTGGCAGTTGCGACCGCGATGACGGGGAACCCGAACATGATCTCCGGCCCGACGGCCCTATCCACGGCGATCATGTCGACAACCGGGGGACGCGTCCTCGCGAAGGAGGGCGCGGAGGGGGTGTTCTGTCTTGGTGGACGCGTCGATGGTTGGGCGGCCGCGTTCAAAGTGAGCGATGGGGCCATGCGGGCGCTCGGACCCGCCATCATCCATACTCTTGCCCGACGTCAGCTGCTGTCGGAACTAGAGCAGGCCCGATTAGAGAGGTTCGCGTGCGTGACGATTTCCAACACGAGAGGCGAGCCAGTGGCGACCGTGCGGGCTATGAACGACGATGACTGATGCGGACTGCGGAGTGATGCCCGAGGGCCTCGTCGCACTCCTTCGACTGTCGGCGGCGTTAGCCGTCGGCGGTGATTCGGAGTGGCGGGAAGCCCTCCGCGCCGCTGGACGCGCGGCGGGCGATCAGGCGGTGGAGGAGGTGATTCTGCAGTCGTACCTCTTTGTGGGCTTCCCTGTGGTGCTCAACGTCCTGAGGGTACACCGTGACGATATCGGAGCGCCGGATCCGGTTCCCGATGGCCCGATCGATGAGCGGCGTGAGGCGGGGGAACGCCTGTGTCGCCGAATTTACGGGTCAGCCTATGCGCGCCTGCGGGAGCACGTGGCGAGGCTGCACCCCGACCTGGATCGATGGATGATCGAAGAGGGGTACGGAAAGACGCTGTCTCGCCCGGGCCTGCCCGTGATCGAACGAGAGTTGTGCATCGTCTCGCTACTGGCCGCTGGGGGACACGTTCCCCAGCTGCGCTCTCACCTGCAAGGGGCGCTGAACGTCGGTGCGAGCCACGCCCAGGTCGAGGGGGCCCTGGATGTGGGGCTGGGCGCCGCGACGCGAGCGGGCCGTCCGCACGGACTCGACGGGGCCGCCATCCGGGCCGAGTGGGTCGGGATTCAGAGCCGAGTGGGCGCGAGCTGATGTTTGTCGATCTCGCGACGATTCGGGTGACGGGTGGGGCAGGGGGCGCCGGAGCGACCGCCTTTCGGCGCGAGATTGGAGTTCCGAGGGGAGGCCCCGCGGGTGGAAACGGAGGGAAGGGCGGAGACGTGATTCTCGTCGCCGATGCGGCGCTGGACACCCTGCTGGACTACTCGTACCGCGAGCACTACAAGGGCGGGAGAGCGGGCCACGGCGAGGGGAAGCAACGCGATGGCGCGGCGGGCGACGATCTCTTGCTGCCGGTTCCGCTCGGAACCCTCGTGAAAGACACCGAGACCGGGGAGCGACTGGGCGAGCTACTCGAGGAGGGCGATCGCCTCGTCGTGGCGCGGGGTGGGCGTGGGGGTCGCGGCAACGCGAGCTTCGCCACCTCGACACACCAGACGCCGCGCGAATGGGAGCCTGGCTCCTGGGGTGAAGAACGCCGAATCGACTTCGAACTCAAGCTGATAGCGGACGTCGGGCTGGTCGGGGAGCCGAACGCCGGTAAGTCCACCCTCCTGTCGCGGATCACGGCCGCGCGCCCGAAGGTGGCCGATTACCCGTTCACGACCCTCAAACCCAACCTCGGCGTCGTCGCGGTCGGGGACGGACGCACCTTCGTGGTGGCCGACATCCCGGGCCTGATCGAGGGGGCTCACGAGGGGAAGGGACTGGGCGCGCAGTTCCTCCGTCATATCGAGCGAACGAGGACGCTCGCCGTACTGGTTCCCCTCGATGCGGAGGACCCTCAGGCGACGTACGCTCTGCTCCGTAGGGAACTCACGTCGCACGATCTCGCGCTTGGATCGCTCCCGCATTGTGTACTTCTCACCAAGGCGGACCTCCTGCCCGAGGAGGAGGCACCCGCACAGCTCATTGCGCCCGAGGCGTGGGGCCAATTCGCGGTTTCCTCCGTCACGGGGGCCGGGCTCAAGGGGGTGATGGAGGCCCTCTGGACGCAGGTGCGGCGAGAAAAGGAACGGGCAGCCGAGTCCGACCTCGATCCGTTCGATGGGGTCGAGGAGTGGCGGCCCTGAGCTCTGCGGACCGGGAAGCGGTCGCCTTCATCGCCCTCGAAGGAGTCAAGGGACTCGGGGTGCGGCGAATCAGGACGATGTGGGAGGAGCACGGTTCGGGGTGTGCGGCGCTCGACGCGTGTCCGGGCAGACCCGACGTCCGTGCGGCTGCCCGAATCGTGGAGCGGGCGCGCCGCATGGGGGTCCGCACGATACCGCTGGGCCACCCCGAATACCCGACGAGCCTCTACGACCTTCACGATCCGCCTCCCGTGCTGTATGTCCGGGGTGCAGGCTGGCCCGGGCTCGACTCGATCATTGCGATCGTCGGAACCCGGAGGGCGTCCCCCTACGGTCGCCGCATCGCGGCCCGACTCGCCCGAGACCTCGCACGGTGGGGGTGGACCGTCGTGAGCGGGATGGCGGTGGGCATCGACGCTGCGGCGCACGGGGGCTCACTTGACGAAGACGGGCAAACGATCGGGGTGCTCGGGAGCGGCCACGAACACGAATATCCCCCGGGGAACCGCGCCCTCTACGCCCGAATGAAGCGACGCGGGTGGTTGATCTCCGAGTTTCCGCCTCCCGCTGCTCCGTTCCGGGCTTCGTTTCCGCGCCGCAATCGGTTGATCGCCGCGTTGAGCCGGGGCGTCATCGTCGTGGAGGCGGGCGAGAAGAGCGGTGCCCTGAATACCGCGAGCCACGGCCTCGACCTCGGTCGCGAGATCATGGCCGTTCCGGCGCGGGTGGGGGATCGGGCCGGAGTGGGTACCCTGCGTATGCTGCGGGACGGGGCCGCCCTCGTTACGGATGTCCGGGACGTTTTCGATGCGCTCGGCTGGGTGCACGACGATCCCACGCCCGAGCGGTCCGCGATCGCCAGTGCCGGTCGCGACGCCTGGCTGGTGGAGAGCCTCGGCGCTGACGAGCTGACCGCGAGCGAACTCGCCCTGACTTCGGGCAGAAAGGTCGGTGAGACCGCGACGGCGCTGGGGCGGTTGGAGATCGATGGCAAGGTCGCGCGCTCTCTCGATGGGCGTTTCTACCTTCTCGACCGGATCTCCGGTCGAGACTCGCGATGATTCGGGGCGCACCGCCGCCACGGGCGTTGTACGTCCACTACCCCTTCTGTGCCCATCATTGCCACTATTGCGATTTTTCGGTCACGCGGGCTCAGAACCCACCGGTTCGGGAATGGCTGGACGCGCTGTCTCTCGAGCTCGAGTGGTGGTTTCAGGTCGCGGACTGGGTGAGGCCGGTGACGCTGGATTCGATCTTCGTGGGAGGCGGGACGCCCTCTCTGATCGACGTCGACGCGCCACGACTATTGTCGGAGGTGCTGGCCGACTGGTTCGACATCTCGAACGATGTGGAGTGGACGATCGAGTCCAACCCCGCCTCGCTTTCTCCCGACGTAGCGGCGGCCTGGCGGGCTGCAGGTGCGAATCGAATCAGCATCGGGGTGCAGGCCTTCGATGACGGAGTGCTCGAATGGCTCGGACGCCTGCATGACCGCGCCGGCGCCGAGCGGTCGATCCGGACGGCTCGTGAGGCCGGATTCGACAACGTCAGCGTGGATCTCCTGTTCGGCCTGCCGCAGACGATTCGCCGCGATCTCGATCGCGAGGTGCAGACGGCGCTGAGCTCGGGGATCGACCACGCGAGCGTGTACGGCCTGACGGTCGAGCCGAGCACGCCGCTCGCGCGTCGGGTCGAGCTGGGCGACGTGACCCCGACGAGTGGCACGGCGTATGCCCGCGAATACCGGCGATTGGCTTCGCTTCTTTCCGGGGAAGCCATGACGCACTACGAGGTATCCAGCTTCGCTCGGGTCGGTCGAGAGAGTCGACATAACTGGTACTACTGGAACCGAGCGCCTTATCTTGGGCTGGGCCCGTCGGCACACGGGTTCTTCCCGCCTTTCAGAATCTGGAACGAATTCCGGTGGGACCGGTATCGAGCGGTCGTACGGACCGGGGCCGGGCCCGTGGAGGGGTGGGAAGAGTTGGATCGTCCGGCCGAGTCGTTGGAACGCCTCTGGCTCGGTCTACGTACGCGGGAAGGGTTGGCCGCCGGTGATGATCGATGGGAGACGGCGTTGGCCGAACGACTCCCCGAGTGGGAGGCGGAGGGGTGGGTTCGCGTCGATGGGGGGCGGGTGAGGGCGACGGTGGAGGGCTGGCTGAGACTCGATGAACTGGTGGCCGAGATCGGGCGCGATGCGGGACCTTCTCGGAGAGCGCGCCGATGAGGGTAGACCGACGAAGCAGATGGGGGATCGAGTGACCGCTGCGTTGACCGAACGAGAGACCGATGTGTTGGCGGCCGTCATCGATTCGTTCGTGCGGACCGCGGCCCCGTCCGGATCACGGCGGATCGGCAAGGAGTACGATCTCGGGGTGTCTGCCGCCACGATCCGCAACACCATGGCGGATCTGGAGACGAAGGGGTTCCTGTCGCACCCGCATACGTCGGCTGGCCGGGTGCCAACCGACCTCGCGTACCGTTACTACGTGGATGGGATCATGCGTTGGGGGCAGCCACGGTTGGCGGACCAGGCCAAGATCGAACGTGAGTTCGCGGGTCTGAAGGTTGCCGCGGTCGAGGAACTCGTGGCTCGCGCGGCCCGGGCCCTGAGCCTCCTTACCGGCGAACTCGGACTCGCCGTCGGTCCCACGCTGGCCCTGGCTACGCTCGAGCGGCTCGAGTTGGTCCCCGTCTCGAGCGAACGGGCGCTCCTTGTGCTCACGCTGGAGTCGGGCGTCGTTCGCACCGTATATGTGGACCTGGTGTCGTCCGTTCCGCGATCGACGCTCGAGGCGGTGTCGGCCGCGCTCAACGAGCGGCTCGCCGGCAGCACGCTGCTCGAGATTCGCGACACGATGGCGGAACGACTGAAGGACCTGCGGTTCGACGACGCGAACGCGGATGATCTCGTGAACATCTTTGTCCAGAGCGGCCCGGAGGTCTTCGAGTGGGCTCTCGAGGAACGCGAGGTCCATCTGGGAAGCGCGGCGGTACTCGCGGAACAGCCCGAGTTCACCACCGGCGAGCGTCTGCGAGAGTTGATTCTGCTCATCGAGCGACGTGAACTGTTGGCGAGCGTGCTGGGCGACCGACACGGGGTCGGTCCCAAGATCACGATCGGCGGAGAGAACGATCAGCCGGAACTGGACGATCTGACCATCGTGACCGCCAACTACTCGGTAGGCAGTTTGCAGGGGACCGTGGGCGTGATTGGACCGACGAGAATGCCCTACGACAAAGTGGTTTCCATCGTAGACTGGACATCCGGATTACTTTCGCGGCTGGCTCGTTCCTGAGCGGTCGCGGCACGATATAAAAGGGGACATGGGGACGGACTACTACACGCTGCTCGACATCCCGAAGGATGCCGATGCGGAACAGATAAAGAAGGCATATCGGGTCGTGGCGATGCGGTACCACCCCGATCGAAATCGCGAACCCGATGCCGAAGAACGCTTCAAGGAGGTCACGGAGGCCTATGAGGTGCTTCGCGATCCCGGGCGGCGCGAGATGTACGACCGGTATGGAGAGGCCGGGGTGCGTCGGGGCGCGGGTGGCGAAGCGCCCTTCGGAGGGTTCGGGAGTTTTTCGGACGCCGTCGAGGTTTTCATGCGCGAGTTCGGTGCGGGCGGGTTCGGCGACCTGTTCGGCGGCGGACGACAGCGAGCGGGTCCGCGCCGAGGGTCGACGCTCAAGGTGTCCGTGCGCGCCACCCTCGAGGAGGCGGCCACGGGGAGCACCCGGAAACTCAAGGTCTCCGTGCTCGATCGGTGCAAGCGGTGTAGCGGGTCGGGCGCCGAGCCGGGCACGGAAGCCGTCCGCTGTGGGACGTGTTCCGGTGCGGGCGAAGTTCGGGAAGTCCAGCGATCGATGCTCGGCCAGTTCGTGTCGGTCCGGCCGTGTCCGGAGTGCGGTGGCCAGGGTCAGCGAATCGAGAGCCCGTGTCGCGAGTGCGACGGTGGGGGGCGAGTCCGTGCGGATCGAACGGTCGAGATCGAGATCCCGGCCGGTATTTCGTCGGAAGATTACCTCAAGCTGAGGGGGCGCGGGAACGCGGGACCGCTCGGCGGCCCCGCGGGCGATCTCATCGTCGCAATTGATATCGAGCCCCACGACCGGCTGGAACGACGCGGCGACGATCTCATCCTCGATGCCCCCGTCACGTTCACGCAGGCGGCAATGGGCGCGGACATCCGGGTGCCGACGATCATGGGCGAGGCCGATCTGTCCGTTCCCGCCGGGATTCAGTCAGGTCAAGTGCTACGGCTCCGCGGGCAGGGGATGCCCCGGTTGAGGGGCGCGGGGCGTGGGGACCAGCTGGTCAGGATTCACGTCTGGACGCCTACCGACCTGAGCCGGAAACAGCGCGAGGTCCTCGAAAAGCTGGCGGAAGTCGAGGAGGCTCCTCCTGAACCGAGTCGGGGCGACGACCCGAGTTTTTGGGATCGAGTGAGGGCCGCGTTTACGGCGTAAGGGGCTGCTGAAACGGCGCACCAGGGTTTTTCCGCAGCGCCTCCCCTGGCCCCGGCGATCAGCCGGGGACGAGCGATCCCATCCGCTTCGCCAGGCTTGCGAGAAGCCGGTCGAAGGGGACGACGAACTTCTCCACGCCCTCCTCGAGCAACGTGTCGGTAACGTCGTCGAAGTCGATCCCCACCTCGGCAAGACGCTTCATGGTATCCGCGGCGGCATCCACCCCCTGGCGGATGGTGTTTGCCACGACACCGTGGTCGGCGAACGCGGCGATCGTGGCTTCAGGCATCGTGTTGATCGTCAGGTCGCCGATGAGCGGTTCGACGTACTTCACATCCGGATAGGCCGGGTTCTTCGTGCTGGTGCTCGCCCAGAGCATTCGCTGCGGTCGGGCCCCGGCCTCGGAGAGGCGGGCCCACCGCTCACTGTCCAACTGTTGTTCGAAACTCCTGTACGCCAGTTTGGCGTTGGCGACGGCGGCCTGTCCCATGAGCTCTCGCACGGCGTCCGCGGCCCCCTCGTCGGCCTCGCTGGCGAGTGCTTCGAGTCGGGAATCCGTGAGCGAGTCGATTCGGCTCAGAAAAAAGCTGGCGACCGAGGCGACGTCGTCGACCGTGCGTCCGGCCTCCAGTCGCTGGTCCAACCCATCTAGATAGGCATCGGCGATCGCGTCGTACGCGTCGAGCGAGAACAGGAGGGTGACGTTGACGCTCACTCCTTCGAACACAGCCTGTGTAATTGCCGGCACGCCTTCGGGTGTTCCGGGGATCTTGATGAGGACGTTGTCCCGATCCACCGCCGCGTCCAGTCGAAGCGCGTCGACAAGCGTTCTGTCGGTATCGTTGGCCAGGTGCGGGGAGACCTCGAGGGACACGTATCCGTCGAGCCCTTCTGACTCGACCCAGACCGGCCGGAGGATATCGCAGGCGTCCTGAACATCGGCGACGACGAGACGCTCGTACGCCGCCTCGACGCCGAGACCGTCGGCTCCGAACGCCGCGATGTCCGGGTCGTACTCCTCCCCCTGCGTGATGGACTTGTGGAAGATCGCGGGGTTCGATGTCACGCCTCGCAGGCCTTCCTCCGCGACGCGCCGTGCCAGCTCGCCGTTGGCGATCATCTCTCGGGAGAGATTGTCCAGCCAGAAGCTTTGCCCATGGTCCCACAGGTGTTGAAACGCGTTCATCCCTGTTCCTCGTCGGGGGAAGTGGCGGCGGCTGTCCCGGCGCCGTTCATGTACTTGTCCTCGAGGGCTCTCACTTTGTCGAGCCGCCGCTCGAATCGCTCTTCGGGGTGATATTCTGCCCCGAGAAACGATGTCACTACCTCTCTCGCCACCTCGATCCCGATCACACGTTCGCCCATACAGAGGACGTTCATGTCATCGTGCTCGACGCCCTGGCGAGCCGCATAGGTCTCGTGGCACACTCCCGCCCGGATGCCAGGGACTTTGTTCGCGGTCACACAGACCCCCACCGCCGATCCGCAGATCAGAATGCCACGGTCCACCCTTCCTTCCGCCACCGCTTCGGCAACCGCGGCTGCGTAGTCGGGATAGTCGACGGAGGCGGGCCCGTCGGTACCGACGTCGACGATGTCGTACCCACGTTCGGCCAGTTCACGGGCCAGCATCCCCTTATAGCCATATCCGGCGTGGTCGGCCCCCATGGCGATCCGCATGTCAGTTTCCCCGGCCGAGCGTATCGAGGGCCGTGCCGACGAGATCGTCCGTGGTCAGGCCGTATTCGCGATAGTTGTCGTCGTAGGAACCCGACTGGCCGAATCGGTCTACACCGAGTACCGCGCCGCCGTCACCGATCCACTCGGTCCAGCCGAACGTGGCTCCGGCCTCGATCGCAACCCGGGGAACGCCGGTCGGGAGAACCGATTCCCGGTAGTCTTCGTGTTCTGCGCGAAACAGTTCCCAGCACGGGAACGAGACGACGCGAGCGTCGACGCCCGACGCGGCGAGGCGTTCGCGCGCTTCGAGCGCGAACTGGATCTCCGAGCCCGACGAAAGAAGTACGATGTCGGGGCGGTCGCCGGTCTCTCGGGCCAGCACGTATGCCCCGCGGCGCAGTCCGTCCGCGGCGGCGAGGACCGCGCGGTCGAGAATCGGGATCCCCTGCCGGGTGAGCACCAGCATCGTCGGGCCATCCGAACGCTCGAGCGCCATCTTCCACGCCTCACCTACTTCGTTGGCGTCCCCCGGACGGAAGATTCTCATCCCGGGCATGGCCCTGAGCGACGCCAGGTGTTCGACCGGTTGGTGCGTCGGTCCGTCGGCACCGAGCCCGATCGAGTCGTGCGTCATCACGTAGATCACCGGCTGGTGCATGAGTGAGGCGAGCCGGATGGCCGGACGAGCGTAGTCGGTGAAGATGAAGAACGTCGCGGTATACGGTCGCAAGCCGCCGTGGAGCGCGATGCCGTTGCTGATCGAGCACATGGCGTGTTCGCGCACCCCCCAGCGCAGATTGCGGCCCTGGGGCGTTTCGCGGCCAAAGTCGGGGCTGTCGGCGAGAAGTGTTTTGTTGGAGCCCGACAGGTCCGCGCTGCCTCCGACCATGGATCGGACCCGCGCAGCCAGGGCCGTGAGCACCTTTCCGGACGCGGCGCGCGTCGCGATCGAGCCGTCCGCGGCGTCGAATACCGGGATGTCCGCCGCCCATCCTTCCGGCAACTCTCCCGCGATCCAGTCTTCGAGTTCGGCCGCTAGATCCGGGTGGTCCGCGCGGTAGCGCCGAAACCGCTCGTTCCAGTCGGCAACGAGTTCGCGTCCGACGCCGACTCGTCCGTTCATGTGTCGAGCCACGGGCTCAGGCACCAGGAATTTCTCCTCCTCGGGCCATCCGTACGAGCGCTTCGCGAGGACGATCTCGTCCTCGCCGAGCGGCTCGCCGTGCGCCGACGGCGTATCCTGTTTGTTCGGTGCCCCGAACCCGATATGCGACTGAACGATGATCAGCGAGGGCCTGTCATCGACCGCCTTCGCCGCCTCGATCGCGGCGTCGATGGCGTCGAGATCGTTGGCCTGATCACCGACGTTCTGAACATGCCAGCCCATCGACTCGAACCGAGCCTGCACATCATCCGAGAACGCGAGCGAAACGTTCCCGTCGATCGTGATCTTGTTGTCGTCATAAATCCAGGTGAGCTTCCCGAGTCCGAGGTGGCCGGCCAGCGACGCCGCCTCGTACGAGAGGCCCTCCATCATGTCGCCGTCTCCGCACAGAACGTACGTCCTGTGATCGATGACCTCGTGGCCCGGCCGGTTGAACACCGCAGCCAGGTGGGTCTCGGCCGCAGCCATGCCCACGGAATTCGCGACCCCCTGCCCCAGCGGGCCCGTGGTCGTCTCCACCCCCGGTGTCATGCCCACCTCGGGGTGCCCGGGGGTGATGCTGCCGGCTTGACGGAAAGCCCGAATCTGTTCGATGGGCAGGTCGTAGCCGGTGAGGTGCAACATGGAGTACTGGAGGATGGACGCGTGCCCCACGGAGAGCACGAAGCGATCGCGGTCGAACCAGCCCGGATCCTGCGGACTGTAGCGCATGTGTCTCATCCAGAGACTGTAGGCGATGGGTGCCAGGGCCATCGCCGTACCGGGGTGACCCGATCCTGCCTGCTGGACCGCGTCCATGGCGAGGGTGCGAACCGTGTCGATCGCGAGCGTCTCGATCGACGACTCCGGAAGGTTCAACTCGGCTGCGCCGGGCTCGTCACGCGTCATCGTTCCGTCGTTCAAAGCGTCCTCTGGGGAGAAGTTCTGCTCAGGGTTTGTCAGGGCTCGGCCTGGTCGGCGGCATCGTCGCTCGGGTCCGCTTCCACGTTGGGGAGCGCTTCGACGATTCTGTTCGTCGCGTGGAGAATGGCGCGAGCGACGGCCAACACGGGGTCTTCGTTGATCGGGACGCACCCGATGAGTTTCCTCGGGCGTCCGCCCACGGTTCGCACGCAGACGAGGATAACCGCGGAATCGAACGCCAGGACCCGCTTGGCCCCCACGAGGGCGAAGCGGGTGGAGTCGCCGAGGAGCTGGTGGAGCGCGTCGAGCGTGGTCTCCGCCGCGCAGCGGAGCAGAACGATTTCTTCGCCGATCGCGTCCTGCTGCGATTCTGACGTCAGGCCTTCGCGCTCCAGAACGACGTGCACGATCGACTTCCAGCCTCGATCACGCGAAATCTCGGCGGTCACGACGCGCGGTCTTCCGAGCAGCGCCGGGGACCCAGACAGGTCCTGGGTGGAAGGATCGGCGGTTTCGGGAGGGGCCTCGACGCGGTCGTCGTCCGCGTCGGATCCTGCGGTTGAACTCTGTTCCGGTGTCGTCATCCCCTCACGGTCCCAGGGTCGGCTTTTTGGTCTGAATCGTATCCCGGGCGACCCGGGTGCGGCGGCTCCGACCAGGTCGAAACCGAACATAGAACGGAGGGCCTTCCCGGAAAACCCTGGCCCACCGCCATGTACAAGGCTGCCTCATGGCGGGCCGGCGCGGAAGCGGCATACGTTGCCCACATGAGCCATCGATCAGTCACACGGGGCATAATGACGGGGGCATGATGGATGAGCAGCCCGAATGCATCTTTTGCCGTATCGCGAGCGGCGACATTCCGGCGGACGTCGTTGCGGAAGGCGCCGAGTGGGTCGCCTTCCGCGATCTGCGACCCCAGGCTCCGACTCACGTTCTCGTTGTCTCCAGACGCCACGTAGAGAACATCGACACGCTCGGGCCCGACGACGCCGGTCTCGGGGATGCGCTCTTCGAGGCGTGTCGCCAGGTGGCGAAAATTTGCGAACTCGACGCGGGGTATCGAGTGCTGACGAACGTTGGGGCAGAGGGCGGCCAGGAAGTTCTCCACCTGCACCTCCACGTTCTGGGTGGACGACGGATGGGTTGGCCTCCGGGGTGAGCTCGTCCCCGCGGGACCATGCGTTGGAAGTGCTGGAGTTCCCCGCCGTTCTGGAGACGATTGCCGGGTATGCCGTCGGAGAGGAGGGGAAGTCGCGCGTGCGCCGGCTGCGACCCCTCGCGACGCGGGAAGCCGCCGACACGGAACTGGCGGCCGTTCAGCAAATCCGTGACGTCCTCGCCGGCGAAGAGGGGTTCGAATTGGGCGTGATCCCCGAAGCGGCAGCCGTGCTGTCCCGCCTGGCCGTAGCGGGGGCCGTGCTTGACGCGGAGGCGATCGTGGCCTGCGGAACGTTGATCGCCTCGTCCCGCCGGGCGGCTTCCGACCTCTCGGGCCAGATCGACGATGCCGGACTCGTGCGGACATGGGTGGATCGTCTGTGGAGCGATCGCGCGCTGGAGGATCGCGTGGCCCGGACGTTCGATGAGTCTGGTGAGGTTTCCGACCGGGCGTCGCCGGATCTGCGTCGGCTTCGCCGCCGGATGCAGGACCGTCGGTCGGGGCTCGTGGACCGCCTCGATGCGTACTCCCGTTCACTTCCCGATCGAATTCGTGTCGCCGACGGATCGGTGACCGTGCGGGGTGGCCGATACTGCATTCCTGTCCGGCGCGAAGGGAAGGGGACGGTCGGGGGGCTCGTCCACGACGCCTCGGGCAGCCGGCAGACGCTGTTCGTGGAGCCTCCGATCGCCATCGAGCCCATGAACGAGATCCGGGAACTCGAGATCGCGGTACGACGTGAGATCGACCGGATCCTTCGGGATCTTTCCGAGGCACTCCGGACGCACGCGGTCGAACTGGCCGACTCGTTCGACGCGTTGTGCAATCTGGACGCGGCGCGCGCCCGTGCGGCGTTCGCGAACACCCTCGACTGCATGCTCCCGGAGTTCGTCGATCCCCATCGACCGGTGCGGATTCGGGCCGGACGCCACCCGCTCCTCGCCGTGCGTGGTTCGGCCGTGCCCTTCGACCTCGAGCTGTTGTCCGACGAACGCGTGTTACTCGTTTCGGGACCCAACGCGGGCGGAAAGACGGTGCTGCTTAAATCGGTGGGACTGATCTTCGCCCTCGCTCGCAGCGGGGTCATCCCTCCTGTCGGACCGAAAACGAAGCTGCCGTTCCTCGGAGGCCCGTTCGCGATTATCGGTGATGAGCAGTCGATCGAAGCGTCGCTGTCCACCTTCGGAGCCCAGGCCCGCAACCTCGCCGAGATCCTCGACCAGGCGGGGCCCGAGGATCTGGTCCTGATCGACGAGATAGGAAGCGCGACGGACCCGGCGGAGGGCGGTGCGCTGGCGGCGGCGACGTTGGCGGCGCTTGCAGGGAGGGTGAGGCTCACGATCGCGACGACGCATCTCGGCGATCTGAAGGGGTTGGCGGAGGAGAGCGAGGCGACGGTAAACGCGTCATTGCAGTTTGACTCAGACAAACTCGAGCCCACGTATCGGCTCGAGAAGAACCGGCCCGGCCGGAGCTACGCCCTCGAGATCGCGGCTCGACTCGGGATCCCGTCTAACGTTCTCGAGGATGCGCGAGCACGGCTGGATTCGGACCATCAAACGCTGGACGCGCTGCTGGCTCGGTTAGAGCGTGAGCAGGCGGAGGTCGTCGAAGTTCGGGAGGAATTGGACGCGGCCCGGCACACCCTCGCACTGGACCTGGAGAAGCTGCGGGACCGGGAGGAGGAGATCGAGCGACGAAATCGAGACATCGAACGAGAGGGTGTGGTTGCGGTCGAGGCGGCTCTCCGGGCGGCACGGGAAGACGTCGAGACGGCGATCCGCCGTCTCGAGGCCGAATACTCCATGGGACCAGGGGCTTCGGGCCTCAAGGACGTTCGCCGGGCCACCCGTGATGTGGTGGAGCGGGGTCTACGGGAGGCTGCGGTTCGGAAGGCCGGCCTCCGAGACGAAGAGCGGTCCGGGTCGACCCCGGACCTCATGGTCGGAGAAGACGTAACGTGGGGCGGGACGGGCCGCTCGGGGATTCTCGTCGAGTTGCGGGGTGATCGGGGCGTGGTCGAGATCGGGGGCGTACGAGTCACGATGCCGGTCGTGGACCTGACGCCGGCCGAGCGAGTCGGGGCGTCGGCCGAACGAGCCGGGACGTCGGCCGAGCGAGCCCGGACGCGGGCAGTGCGTGGCGAGGAGCGCGTGGAACGACGCCCGGAGTTCGCCGTGACGACCGAAATCGATCTCAGGGGCCTCCGCGTCGAGGAGGTGGCAGCCCGGCTCATCCCGGCCCTCGACGCGGCGGTAGTGGCAGAGTTGCCCTGGCTTCGCATCATTCACGGGAAGGGGACGGGGGCACTTCGGCGGGTCGTCGAGGATCTCCTGGATGACGATCCTCGCGTGACGGAACGCGCGAGCGGAGACGTTCGAGAAGGGGGCACCGGCGTGACGATGGTGAGATTCGAGTGAAACGCGCGTCACGGGTTCGGCGGCCGTTCGACACGGACGCGTATGCCCCCGGCGGTGGTGGGCGTGGGGCCGGCCTGTGGTAAGCGATCACATCGTCGAGGAGATTCGGGCCCGGGCCGACATCGTAGAGATCATCGGCGAGCACATTTCGCTCAAACGCACTGGCCGGAGCTACCGGGGTCCATGCCCGCTACACGGGGGCGACGGGCCCAACTTTGCGGTCGATCCGGACCGAGGGATCTTCAAGTGCTTCGTTTGCGGTGAGGGCGGCGACGCCTTCGGGTTCCTCATGAAGCATCTCGGACTGGACTTTCCGACTGCCGTCAGGCAAATCGGTGCGAGGGTGGGGATTGATGTACCCGAGCGCGACGAACAACGCGACGACCCGCATGCCGCGCTACGGTCGACGGTGGCGTTCGCAGCGGAATGGTACGAGGAACAATTGGAGGGCCCCGCCGGCCGGCAGGCACGCGACTATCTCGACACCCGCGGGATCTCGATGGAGGTGGCGAAGGAATACCGTCTGGGGTTCGCGCCGGACGAGTGGCGTTCGTTGCGCACCGCCGCCCACGGTCACGGACTCGACGATCGGGTACTGCTCGAACTCGGTCTCCTGGCCACGAGCGAGCGAGCGGAGGAACCGTATGACCGGTTCCGCGGGCGGCTCATGTTCACCATCCTCGATTTGCGCGACCGTCCCATCGGGTTCGGGGGTCGGATTCTCGATCCGGCGTCCGATGCACCCAAATACATCAACTCTCCCGAGTCGCCGATCTTCCACAAGGGCGAAGAGCTCTACGGCCTGAACTGGAGTCGCCACACGATTCGACGCGAGGGCTTCGCAGCGCTGGTCGAGGGATTCACCGATGTGATGGCCCTCCATCAGGCCGACGTGCGCGTGGCGGTTGCCGGGCTCGGTACCGCGTTTACCAGGCGGCAGGCAGAGCGGCTCGGGAAATACGCGGAGCGCGTGTATCTCATGTACGACAGCGACGACGCCGGTCTGAAGGCGACGTTTCGCACGGCGGACGTGCTGCTGGCGGGTGGCGTCCACCCGATGGTAGTGACGCTGCCCGATGGCGAAGACCCCGACTCCCTCGTCCGGAAACGTGGCCCCGCGGCGATCCGCGAATTGCTCGAGGACGCCGTCGATGTTCTCGAACGGAAGCTGCAGATCCTCAGACGCGAGGGGTACCTCGACCGCGTCGAGGGTCGGCGGCGTGCGGTGGATGGGTTGCTCAGCACGTTGCGCGCCGTCCGGGATCCGGCGCTTCGGGACATCTATCTCGACCGTGCCGTCGAGGGTCTCGGGGTGAGACGGGAAACCCTGGTTCATGAGATCGCGAGAGCCGCCCGCCCCCGAACCGTTCGGCCGCGTGTGGCCCCGCACGACGCGCTCGGTGGACGGGCTCGCGAGGCTCCCCGGGAAACGGTCGCGGACGGGGCCGGCGCGAGGGCGGAGCACGACCTGGCCCTCCTTCTGGTTCGAGACCCCGGGCTGATCCACCGGGCCGAGAGGTTGGGGCTCACCGGTGAAAGCTTCGTGAACGCTTCCTGGCGAGAAGTGTTTGTGTATGTAGCGCGGCGCGCAGATGGTGGCGACATGTCCCCGGACTGGTCGGGTCTGTCGCCGGCGACCGGAAGCCACGTATCGGAACTTCTCGATGACGCGTCGGACCTCGCGAACCCCGACGAAGTGTTCGAGGCGGCGGCAAGAAGGCTCCTCTTCCGAGGCCAGCGAGAGCGACTCGGCGAGATCGATCGAGAACTCGCGCTTGCGGATGCGGAGCAACAGCGTCGATTGTTGATCGAGAAACAGGAGTTGGCGAACAAACTGCGCCAGGCGGGCGAGGCTGCGGCCTTCATGCCGCACGCCGGAGTTCGCGAATCGAGGCCTGGCCGGACGGGGTCGATACCCGCCGGCCCGGACGACATCGGATGATGAGACAGGACTGAGAATGGAAGCGAGCGATACCGTCGGGGAGCTTCTGACCCTCCAGGAGATCGACCTCGAGATCCTGCGAATTACACGGCAACTGGTCATCTACGATGACGAGTTGGCCGGGCTCCAGGAGGTCGTAGAGGAACTTTCCGAGCGGGCGACAAAAATCACTGCCGACAGGGAGGAAGCCGAGGAGCGAGTGAGGCGCTTCCAACGATCCGTGCAGGCAGGACGCGCGACACTCAAACGTCTCGAAGCGCGAGTCTCGGCGGTCGAGAACATGCAGCAGCACTTCGCCGTCCGAACCGAGACCGACACCGCCCGTCGGAATCTGCGCGCGGCGGAGGATGACGCCCTCGACGCCATGCAGGACGTGGAAACGCTCACCGGGCGACTCGACAATACCGAGGCCGGGTTGGCCGAGGCGCGTGCAGGCCTCGAGGGACGTCAGAGCGAGATCTCGGGCGACCGATCGGGTCTGGAGGGCGAACTCGCGGTCAACACGAACAGCAAAGAGACCCAGGAGGGGCGTCTCGACCGCCGGTCGCTGCGTCTGTACAACTCTGTTCGGGGCGGCCGCACCGAGTCTCCGCTGGCTGCACTCACGGAGGACGGCGCGTGCGGCCATTGTTATACGGCCGTGCCGAAGCAGCGGCAGGCAGACATTCGGGCCGGGAGGGAACTGGCCGTCTGCGAAGGATGCGGCGTGATCCTCTACGCGGGCGATCCCCCGGACTGACGCGCAGGTGACCGCGAGCGTCGAGCCCCTCACCCCCCCCGCCCCCGGTTGGCAAGAGCCGGCCTGCGTGGATGCGGGGGACGTCACCAGCCTTCAGGGATTCTCCAACCTCCCGCTTCGTCTGTGCGAGCTCCTCGTCCGCCGCGGCCTGTTGGCGGGAGCGGAGACCGTGGCCTTTCTCCGACCGAGCCTCGATCGGCTCCACCCGCCCGGCCAGCTCCCCGACATGACCCGGGCTGCGGACCGAATCGAGCAGGCCATCACGGCGGGTGAACAGATCCTCGTGCACGGCGACTACGACGTCGATGGGATGACCGGCGCGGCGGTCCTTTCCGGCGCCTTCGGGGATCTCGGTGGCATGGCGACGGCCTTCGTTCCGCATCGGACGCGCCACGGATATGACCTCGGCGCCGCCGGCATCGCGAAGGCTCGCGAGATCGGTGCGACCCTGATCGTCACGGTCGACTGCGGAATCACGGCCGTTGAGGCCGTGACGGAGGCCGCCACCCGGGGGATCGACGTCGTCGTCACCGATCACCATCGGCCCGGTCCCGCTCTCCCTCCCGCGGTTGCGGTCGTCAACCCGAATCGCGAGGACAACGAGTACCCTTATCGGGGTCTGGCGGGGGTTGGAGTGGCGTTCAAAGTGATTCAGGAACTGTTTTCACGACAACAGGTTAGCAATGAACGTCTAAACGGGTATCTAGATCTTGTGGCTCTCGGAACCATCGCCGATCAAGCGCCTCTGACGGGGGAGAACCGAATTCTGACGTCGTTCGGACTCAAGGTGCTCGATCGGACGCGACGCCCCGGCCTCCGGGCGCTGATGCAGACGGCGGGCGTCGGTCGCTGGTCGACCGTGCGCGCCACCGATGTCGCCTTCCGGCTGGCACCGCGTCTCAACAGCGCGGGACGGATCGCGGAGGCGGCCGACGGCCTGCGGCTGTTGATGACCGACGATTTCGCGGAGGCGGATCGCCTGGCCGGGGCGATCGAGGAAACCAACACGCTTCGGCGCGAGACGGACCGGACCATCTTCGAGGAGGCGCGTACCGCGCTCGCGGCCGACTTCGATCCGGAGCGGGACCGAATCGCGGTCTTGTGGGGGGACGGCTGGCACCCCGGTGTGTTGGGGATTGCCGCCTCGCGGCTCGTCGACGATCTGCGCCGCCCCGCGGTCCTGGTATCGGTGAACGGAGATCGGGCGCGGGGATCGGCGCGGTCCACGCCGGGCTTCCATCTGTTCAACGCCCTCGCTTCATGTGACGACCTGTTCGACCGGTTCGGCGGGCACGCGGTCGCGGCCGGGTTCGATATTCGGACCGATCGGTTGCCGGAGCTGCGTCGCCGGCTGCTCGAATTCGCGGCGAGAGAGCTGCCGCTCGAGGCTCTCGCCCCGGAGCTGACGATTGATCTGGACATCTCGCTGTCGGAGATCGCTCCCGCATTCGTTCGAGGGTTTCAGTACCTGGAACCGTTTGGGAACTCGAACGAGATGCCGCGATTCGCCGCGCGCGGCGTGACGTTTCGACGGATCGAGACGGTCGGAGCGGACGGCGACCACCTCAAGGCCCTGCTCGATCAGGACGGCTCGACGCTGGAGGCCATTTCGTTCTGGAACGGCGACAAGGTACCCGATCTTTCGGCCTCGCCCGTGCGCGACGTCGTCTTCGAGCTTCAGGTGGAGGTCGGCTCGCGCGGACCGAGGGCGCAGGCCCACATCGTATCCATCAGTTCGTGAGCCTCCGCATCATCGCCGGCTCGCTCGGAGGACGGTTCATCGAGGCCCCGCGGGGGCGAGGCACTCGACCCACGTCGCAACGCGTCCGCGAGGCGTGGATGTCTGCTCTTGGTCCGAGTATCGGCGGTGCGTCGGTGGTCGACCTGTTCGCGGGAAGCGGGGCACTGGGGATCGAGGCGCTGTCGCGGGGGGCGCATCATGCACACTTTGTCGAATCGGAGCGGAGGGTAGTCGCCACGCTGCGATCGAATCTGGAATCACTCGGCCTCCTGGAATTCGCGACGGTCGTGCCGCGAGATGCGTTTCGCTGGTTGGCGGGCAGTCCGGGGCACTGGGATGTCGCGCTCGCCGACCCCCCGTACGGTGGGGGGCTCGCAGAACGCCTCGTATCGGCGTTTCGGGAGCATCCGTTTGCCGAGTGTTTGTGGGTCGAGGATGCCGTCGCAGGCGGCGACTTCGGGGACCCGTCGTGGTCGCGGGGCTATGGTGACAGCCGGGTCAGCCGGTTCTGTTCGGTGGATTTGCGAAAAAGGACTGATCCGGAATGAAGGAATCCGTTGCGGTCTACCCGGGGTCTTTCGACCCTCTGACGGTCGGGCACGACGACATCATCCGCCGGGGACTCAGGCTCTTCGATCGCGTGCTCGTGTCCGTCGCGCATACCGCGACAGAGCCCAAGTCCGGTCTCTTCCCGATCGAAGAGCGCGTGCAGATCATCACCGATGTCTACGCGGACATGCCCGGGGTGGAGGCCGTCGCGTTTTCGGGGTTGCTGGTAGATTTCGCCCGGGAACGAGGCGCGCGCGTGATTATCCGCGGTCTTCGCGCCGTGAGCGACTTCGAGTACGAGTTTCAGATGGCGCTGATGAATCGGTCTCTGTGGCCGGAGATCGAGGTGCTGTTCATGGCGCCGGATGCGGCGCACACGTTCCTGAGTTCTTCGCTGGTGCGCGAGGTGGGGCGTCTCGGCGGTGACGTGAGTCAGTTCGTCCACCCGAGCGTTCTCGCCCGGATGGAGGAGCGGTTCGGGAGCCTGTAGCTCGCGTGCCGACCGACCCACCGTCGAACCCCGGGGGCTTCATCGGGCAGTTGCGGAAGCGCGCCGCGGCTCGACCCGCGAGAATCGGCTTTCCCGAATCGGATGAGCCCCGTACGAGCGAGGCGATCGAGCGCCTGAGGCGCGAGGGTCTCGTCATCCCCATCCCCCTGGGCGGGTCGGATTCCGCCGGTTCGGGCGCGCACGCAGCGCTGGAGTCCGCGCTTCGGCTTCTGGCCGACGCCGATGTCGACGGGGTGGTGGCCGGCGCCGCGACCGCCACATCCGACGTGATCCGAGCGGGACTTCGGACCCTCGGGGTCGCCCCGGGGTTCGCAACGGTGTCATCGGTCTTCTACATGGTCCTGGGCGATGGGGGTGAGGAGAAAGTGCTCTCGTTTACCGATGCCGGCGTGGTCCCCCGGCCCACCGCGGAGCAGCTGGCCGAATCGGCCGACGCTGCTGCGACCGGCAGGACCACGGTGGTCGGAGACGAGCCTCGCGTGGCGTTTCTGTCGTACTCGACCCACGGTTCGGCCGAAGGGCCGGACGTGGAACGAGTGCGGGAGGGGCTCTCGTTGTTCCGAGTCCGGCGCCCCGACGTGGCCGCCGACGGAGAGCTACAGGCCGACGCGGCGGTGGTTCCGGATGTCGGGCGCAGCAAGGCGCCCGGTTCATCGGTCGCCGGCTCGGCGAACGTCCTGGTGTTTCCAGATCTCGCCTCTGGCAACATCGGGTACAAGCTCGTCGAGCGGTTGGTCGGGGCGCGGGCACTCGGTCCGATCCTCCAGGGGTTGAGCGCACCATTGAACGACCTCTCCCGTGGAGCTTCGGTTGCCGATATCGTGGACGTTGCGTGCATCACGGCAATCATGTCGCAGAGAGGCGGAGAGGGATGAGTTTTTCGGTCCAACGTGTGGATACCGTGACCGTCGTCACGGCGGAGGGCGAGTTGACCGTCGGCAACCGGGGTGAATTCAAGGAGACTGTGCTGGCCCAGCTGGCGAGTGGCGCCGACACGTTCGTCATCGATTTCGCGAGTACCGGGTATATCGATTCGTCGGGACTCGGCGTGCTCGTGGGTCTCTCCAAACGCATTCGACAGGATGGCGGCAGGCTCCGGATTGCGGGGCTGAATGAGGATCTGCGTACGCTGTTCGAGTTGACGAAACTCGACGCCCTCTTCCAGATCTCGGAGACCCGGGCGGCCGCGCTCGCCGAGTTCTGATTCGTGACCGGCGACCCCGACGAGGGATCCGCCCGGCGCCTTTTCGTTCTGTCCAGTCGCCCGGACCTTCTCGCCGCGGTCGTCGTCGCGGCCGAGGGGCTCGAGCCGGCTCCGCTCATCACCAACATGCTCGGCCCGTCCGGATCGCTGGATGCGGACGACCTCGTGCTTGTCGACGTGGGGGAACCGGCGGCAACGTCGGGCTTTCTGCGTGCCAGGCTCGGCTCGGAGGCGCGCCTGGTAGCGGTCCTCGACGGCGCGTGGGTGGATCGCTTCCGTGACGCCCTCGCAGGCGACTGGTACGACTACCTTTTCTTCCCCATAAGCCCGCCTGAACTCGGCCTGGTGTGGCACCGTCACGTGGGAGCGGCGGCGGCTCGCGAACTCTCCCTCGATGTGGGAGAAGATGGCACGATCCGCTTGTCGTTCCCATCGGACGTGGCGTACCAGCGTCCGGCCGTGGAGCGGATCATCGAGGCAGGCAGACACCTCGCCGGCCTGGACGCCGACGCCGTCTTTCGCGTCAGGGTGGCCCTTGGAGAAGCGGTCGCGAACGCGATGCTCTACGGAAGCGATCCGGACACCGGCGGACTCGTGCACATGGAGTTGTCGGCGCGCGAAGAAGTTCTGGAGGTGCGGGTTCGGGACGAGGGGAGGGGCTTCGATCCCGAGGGCGTGGCCGACCCGACGACGGAGGTCGGGCTGGGTCGAGCATCCGGCCGGGGACTCCTCATGATGCGAAGGGTGACCGACGCCCTGACGTTCAACGATGTCGGCAACGAGGTCACGCTGGTGTTCAAGGGGGCGCTCCACCCCGTGCGGCGTCTGATGCCGGTCCTGGAACGTTTCGCCGCGACGACCGGGCTGGCGTTCCGGGTCGAACATGCCGGCCCGGACACGCTCGACGTGTTGCACGACGGGCTTGGCGAGAACGTACCAGAGGCGTCTCTCGTTACCTGCGAATCGGTAATTGGGGAGGACGAAACCCTGCGGGTCTCCTACCCTCGCGACGCACCGGACGAACCAGCCGGCGCCCGCGACCTCTTGGACGCCATCCTGGTGGCCATCGTCGAGACTGATGAAGCTCGCGAGCGTTGGGTCGGCCGGCGGCTGCGGCGCGAGCGCATTCTCGCGGAGCTCGAGGTCGCCCGCGATCTGCAGCTTCGACTCCTCCCGGCCGCCGAAAAATTCCGCGACCTCGCCGACGTCGCCGCCCGGTGTGACCCGGCGCTTTCGCTGGGGGGCGATTTCTATTTCCTGAGCCGGCTGTCTCACGGCCGGCTCGGACTCATGCTCGGCGACGTCAGTTCCCACGGACCTTCGGCGGCGTTGATCATGGCCCTCACGCTCAGCGCGGCGGCCGTCGTCGCCAGGGGGGACTCGAACGCTGCAGAGGTTCTCGACGGAATGCGCGATCAGCTCCTCGGGGCCCTCGCATCGACCGAGATGTACATGACGCTGTTCTACGCCGTCGCCGACCCGCGCGGGCAAACCGTGACCTACGCCAACGCGGGCCACCCGTACGCCTATCGTCTCGACGCAACCGCACATGACCGGCTCGCAGCTCTGGATCCGCCGATCGGGATGGGGTCGGTGACGGGTCACGGCGAGGAGACGATCGCCTGGCCCGGGGGGAGCGGCACGCTGTTCACGTTCACAGACGGGCTCACGGCCGATCTGGCCGATCCCCTCGAAGCCCCCGGGCCCGAGCTTGGTCGTCTCTTGTCGTCGGGTGACCTCGATCCCGGGCGGTTGGTGGCGGCCCTCTTTGCCGACGCCGTTCCAGGGGCACGTCTCGACGATCGCACCGCGCTGGCGGTCCGTCCGTGAGCGGCAGGGCGAAGAAGGCGCTGGGTCAGAACTTTCTCATCGACCCGAATCTCCAGCGAAAAATCGTCGCGGAGCTCGAGGCCGACACTGCCGACGTCGTGGTGGAAATCGGACCGGGGCACGGCGAGTTGAGCGCTCACCTCGAGGGCCGCGTTCACCGGCTCGTCCTGATCGAGAAGGATCGGGAACTGGCCGTCTCGCTCGTAGAGCGCTGGGGCGAAACGGAAGGGATCGACATTCTGAGCGCGGACGCGCTCGAGGTGGATCTGGGCGGGTTCTACGAGGCCGGGCGTTCGCTACGGATCATGTCAAACGTCCCCTATAACGTGACATCCCCTCTCCTCTTCGCGTTTCTCGCGATCCGTCCGCTGCCGCGCCGGATCGTTCTTACGGTTCAGCGCGAGGTCGCCGAACGGGTCGTGGCGATGCCGGGTTCGCGCACGTACGGGGCCCTGTCGGTAGGGGTACAGGCCGTTGCGGACGCCAGGATCGCGTTCGGGGTGGGGCGCCAGGCCTTCCGGCCCGTACCCGACGTCGAGTCATCGGTCCTCGTCATCGATCCCGTACCGGCTCGAGCTGAGGGGCTTGATGTCGATGGCCTTCGAACCGTCACGCGCGCTCTGTTCAGCCGACGACGAAAGCAGATTCAGAAGATCATCAGGACCGCGCCGGAATTCGAAGCCGCCACCGATTTGGGGTCGGTTCTGACCAGTCTCGGGGTGTCACCGACGGACAGGCCGGAGGTATTGGCCCCCTCCGACTTCATCGCCATCGCACGCGCGATCCGGAGAGATACCGAAAGTTGAGTTGGCCGAGCCGGACGGCTATCTTGGCTTGTGAATACTTTCACAAGCCAGGGGCATGTCAGCAAGAATATCTGATTCGACCGTGCGCCGTCTGTCGTTATACCTGCGAATGTTGCGGGATCTGCGGGAGCAGGGCCGGGAACTCGTTTCAAGCAGCCAGCTCGCCGACCACGCCGGGGCGACGTCCGCGCAGGTCCGGAAGGATCTCAGCCTGTTCGGGTCGTTCGGAAAACGCGGTCGTGGGTACGACGTTTCTGCGCTCGCCGCGACGATCCAGGACATTCTCGGACTCTCCCACGTATGGCGCGTCGGCCTGGTTGGCGTGGGAAAGATCGGCACCGCGTTGCTCGGGTACGGCGACATGACGCGTCGGGGCTTCGAGGTTGTCGCGGCATTCGATATCGAGGCCGAGAAGATCGGCCGTAGCGTCTTCGGCGTCACCGTGTCGCCGTTCGCGGACCTGGCGGCCGTCGTGCGCCAGCGGAACGTCGAGATCGCGATCCTGGCGACTCCACCGGAGGCCGCCCCCGATGTGGCTGCGCAGCTTGCGGACGCGGGCGTGGGTGCCATTCTCAACTTCGCCCCGACCGAACTGCAGGAGATCGACCGGGTTCCGGTGCGGACCGTCGACGTAGTGCTCGAGCTCGAAGGGCTCAGCTATCTTCTGAGCAGTCCGGGACCGAACGGAGACGATTGACAGGGGAGGGTTAGAATGGTGTCGAAGACGTACGGCAGGTCGTGGGAATGAGCGTTCGGATCGCGAGCGAGATCGGCGTTCTCGAGCATGTCATCTGCCATGAGCCCGGCCCCGAGCTATCCGTCGTCACGCCTCGAAACGCGGAGGCGTATCTCTTCGACGATCTCCTCGACGAGGAGACCTCCCGCGAGGAGCACAGGGTCTTCGCGGCCATCCTCGAGCGCTTCTGCGAGGTGTCCGAGGTCATCGACCTTCTCACCGACATCATCGAGATTCCGGAGGCGCGTGAGTACCTGCTCGCGCGTTCCGACGAGGGGGTGCGCCGGGCCGCCGAGGGGGCGTCCGCGGCAGAGCTCGCGAGCCTGTTCGTGGAGGGCAAGCGTGCCGAGGTCTTTCCGGCCCGAGGCGAGGCGCTTTCGCGGCTGCTCAACGAGCGCGGCTACCTGTTGCCGCCGTTGCCCAACCTGTTTTTTACTCGCGATGCCGCCTGCGTCATCGGTGACCGCGCCCTGATCGCGGCGATGGCGCACGAAGTTCGGTGGACCGAAGAGCTGATCATGCGTTCGCTCTTTCGGTACCATCCGGACCTCCAGACGGGGGGCCTGATTCATGACCAGGTCCAGAGCCGCCGGCTCAACACGAGCGTCGAGTGTGGCGACGTGCACGTCCTGCGCGAGGACCTTCTTCTCGTGGGTCTCAGCGAACGCACCTCGGCGACGGGAATCGGTTTGTTGTCGGAGGCCCTGTTCGAGCAAACCGCGGTGACCGACGTGCTCGTGGTTCTCATGCCGCGCGAGAGGGCCGCGATCCACCTCGACATGATCTTCACGATGATCGACCGGGATCTGTGCTGTGTGTATCCACCGCACTTTTCCGGTCCGACTCGCCTGCCGGTGATCCACCTTTCCCGGGGGAAGGATACGTCGAGCGAGCGCGATGGGCTCTTCCATGCTTTGCGTGAGCTGGATTGCTCGCTCGAGCCGATCTTCTGCGGTGGCCCTCGACGAACCCAGCAGGAGCGCGAACAGTGGGGGTCGGGGTGCAACATGTTCGCCGTGGCCCCCGGGCAACTGATCGCGTACGCCCGAAACGAGGAGACGCTGGCGGCGCTCGAACGTGATGGCGGGTTTCGGCGGATCGAAGCCGAGGAGTTTCTGGCGGCGGACGCTGTGTGGCCGGAGGGTCGGGTCGTGTTCACGTTCCGGGGCTCGGAGTTGGTACGTGGCGGCGGCGGGCCGCGGTGCATGACACTGCCCGTGAGACGCCGGGACGTGGCGTGGTAGCGGCATGGTAGGAGAGCCGGGTCTGCTGTTCCGATCGGACGGCGCGTTGCTCGAGCAGGCGGTCGAGATGCTCAGTGAGAACCCCCGGGGAACCGAAGAGCTTGCCTCGCGGCTCCTCGGCATTCGCGGAGGTCCGGCCGCGCTCACTCACCGGCTCGTCGGCGAGCTGGTGAAGGCCGACGCACGGATCACGCATCAGGACGGTGTCTGGGTACTGGGCAAGCCTGCGGCGCTCACGGACATCGGGTTCGACCAGATCCGCTTCGCCGTCGTCGACGTCGAAACGACCGGAGGAGTCGCGGGCCGCGGCGGTCACATCATCGAGTTTGCGGCCGTCAGAATCGCCAACCGTCAGATCGTCGACTCCTTCACCTCCCTCGTCGACCCCGGGGTGTCGGTGTCGCCGTGGATCACTCGCCTCACGGGGATTCGAAACGGGATGATCCGGGGGGCGCCGACGTTCGCCCAGATCCTGCCCGATGTCAGACGCCAGTTGGAGGGGTGTGTGTTCGTGGCGCACAGTGTGGGCTTCGACTGGGGCTTCGTGCGAGAAGAGATGCGGCGTGCCGGCATGCCTGCGCCGGAGGGGCCGCGGCTCTGCACCGTGCAACTCGCACGGCGACTGCTTCCCGGGCTGGAGCGTCGCGGGCTCGACGCGCTGGCAGAGTATTATGACGTGGAGATCCGTGAGCGGCACCGAGCCCGCGGCGACGCCATTGCCACCGCCAGGTGTCTCCTCAGGATGCTCGACGACGCCGAGCGGAAGGGGTGGCGGACATGGGGCGATCTGGAGGGCCAGCTGAAGGCCGCGCCGAAACCAAAGACGCGAAAGAAGACCGGGAAGAAGATCGAGAAGAAGATGGTGGAATCCGACGCCCGGAGAGACGCCGATCGCCAGTCCCGGATGGAGCTGGCCGCCCGGCTGGAAGGGAGAGCACTAGATGCTGATCGGTGAAGGTCGCGGGATTCGCGTGCACTCACTCGACGCGGGAACCGTTCGTCTCGACGGAGGGTCGATGTTCGGCGTGGTTCCGAGAACCATGTGGGAGCGGCACATCGAGCCCGACGAGAGGAACCGAATCCCTCTTTCGATGCGTTGCCTGTTTGTTCAGACGGCCGAGAGGAATATCGTCGTCGATACCGGCGCGGGGAACAAGACGAGTGAGAAGCTCCGATCTGTGTACGGGATCGACAACGCCGGCGATCCGACCCGCCTGGAGACATCGTTGCGGGCCATCGGCGCGGACCCGGTCGACGTCGACCTGGTCATCTCGACACACCTGCACTTCGACCATGCCGGTGGGCAAACGACGCTGAAGGAGGACGGATCGATCGTGCCGGCGTTCCCCAACGCGCGCTACCTGATTCGTCGCGGCGAGTGGGAAGCCGCGCATTCGACCAACCGGAGGATTCGATCGAGCTACACGAAGGACGATTTCGATCCGTTGAAGGAGGCCGGGGTCCTCGACCTCACGGATGGGGACATGGAGGTCGTGCCGGGCGTGCGGCTGGTCGGGTTGCCCGGACATACGGCCGATCATCAGGGCGTCCTGATCGATCTTGGTGACGAGGTGTTGTGGTTCCCGTGCGATCTCGTGCCGACGTCAGCCCACCTCCGACCGACGTGGATCATGGCGTACGATCTCGAACCTCTCGTCACGCTCCAGTCCAAGGAGCACTGGTTGACACGGGCAGGCGAGGAAGAGTGGCGGCTCGTGTTCGTGCATGACCACAAGGTCGTGTCGGGCCGTGCGACACCGACAGAGAACGGCGTCGGGTGCCAGCTCGATGACATCGTACTCGAAGAGGCAGACGGAAGGGATAGAGGAGAGGCATGAGCGACAAGGATCGAACGGCGGTCATCGTTGGGGCCGCGCGACTGCCGACCGGACGCTTCCTGGGGGGACTCTCCCCCCTGAGCGCATCTGATCTGGGGGCGCGCGCCATCGCGGGTGTGTTGGAGCGTTCCCGCATCGATCGCGACGATATCGATGAGGTGATCATGGGCAACGTCGTTCAGGCGGGTGTGGGTCAGGCCCCTGCGCGTCAGGCGGCGGTTCGAGGGGGTGTTCCGGAGAAGGTGCCCGCACTGACCATCAACAAGGTGTGCGGATCGGGGCTCAAGGCCGTCATGCTCGCCGCCCAGGCGATCAAGGCCGGCGACTCCCGGGTGGTGATTGCGGGCGGCATGGAGTCGATGTCCAACGCTCCATATCTGCTGCAGGGCCACCGCGAGGGCGTGAAATTCGGGAATCGCTCCCTGCTCGATGGGCTGGTCCACGACGGCCTCTGGTGCTCCTTCGGCACGTGCCACATGGGTGGCCACGCGGAGTACACAGCGCACAAGGCCGGCGTCAGCCGTGAGGATCAGGACGAGTTCGCATACGCGAGTCACATGAAAGCGATCCGGGCGATCGATGCGGGCGAGTTCGATGCCGAGATCGTCCCCGTCACGATTTCGGGCCGCCGGGGCGACACCGTCGTGGATACCGACGAGCCCCCGCGTCGCGAGACGTCGGTCGAGGCGCTCGGGCGGCTCCGTCCCGCGTTCGGCGGAGATGCGCCTCCCGAGGTGATCGAACCGAGCGTCACCGCGGGCAACGCTCCGGGTCTCAACGACGGTGCAGCGGCCATCGTCGTGACGTCCGAGGCGTACGCGGAGACCCATGGACTGGACATCATGGGACGGATCTCCGCGTATGCGGCCGGGGCGATGGCCCCGCAGGATCTCTTTTTCGCCCCAGTGGTTGCCGTCGGCAAACTCATGGAGAAGGAAGGCACGACCGTCGCCGATTACGGGCTCGTCGAGATGAACGAGGCGTTCGCGGTCCAGGCGCTGGCGGATGCGAGAGAGCTCGGTCTCGATCTCGACCGCGTCAACGTGCGGGGAGGGGCGATCGCCCTCGGACATCCGCTCGGTGCGACGGGTGCGAAGATCCTCACCACGCTGTTGTACGCCATGGAAGATCAGGATGTCGAACGGGGCATGGCGACGTTGTGTCTCGGCGGCGGGAACGCCGTGGCCCTCAGCGTTGAACGGGCGTGACCGAAACGGCGGCCGGACCGACGCCGCTGAAGGAGCGGCTCGCGCGATGGCTCTGGCTGCCGCGGATCGTCGCGTTCCTCGGCGTCTTCCTCGGCGCCATGTTCGTCGTATTCCAGGCGCTGCTGCTCCTGGGCGCACCGACGCCCTCCGGACCCGACGCGACGGAACTGCTGAACGTCTGGAGCGTCTTCGCGATGCTCGTGGCGGCTGCCTTCGCGAGTTGGGTGGGGCAGGTTCGGCTGAGCCGCCGGCCCTTCGTCGGCCTCGGGCTACCGGGCGGAATGCGAGCCGTCGTCGATCTCCTGTCCGGGGCCGGCCTCGGCGTGGGGATCGTGGGAGCGGTAGTGCTGACCTTCGTGGCGCTCGGGTGGCTCTCCTGGACGGCCGATGGCACGTCCGGGTCGGCGCTGCTGGCGGCGACTTCTCTGGCAGGGATTCTGCTCGGGGCGGCGTTTGTCGAAGAGTTGTTGTTTCGTGGCTACCCGTTCCAGGTCCTGGAACGGCGGTTCGGTGGAGTCGTCGCCATCGCGGCGACGTCGCTCGCGTTCTCGGCCGCACACGGCCCCAACCCCAACATCGACGTGCTTCCGCTCATCAACATCGGCCTGGCCGGTGTCCTCCTGGGTGTCGCGTACTGGCGCACCCGCAGCCTCTGGTTCGCTACCGGACTCCATATGGGGTGGAACTGGGTGATGGCTGTCAGTGAGCTCTCGGTGAGCGGTCTCGATTTTCGAATGCCCGGGTTCGACCCGGTTCTCGACGGGCCGGACCTCGCGACCGGCGGGGCGTTTGGACCGGAAGGCGGTCTGGTCGTTTCGGTCGCCAGCCTCACTGCGATCGTGTGGATGTGGCGATGGCGGCCGGAAGGCGAGAGTTTGTCGCGCCGGTAGCCTGGAAGACGACAGGGAGAAGTCAGAGTTTGAGAGCAGCACATGACATAGAGCGGGTCGGCGTGGTTGGCGCCGGGACCATGGGGAACGGGATCGCGCACGTCTTCGCGCTTGCCGGAATGAACGTCGATCTCGTCGACGTCGATGCCGCCGCGCTCGAGCGAGCCCGTGCGACGATCGAGAGGAACCTCGATCGTCAGGTCGCGAAGGAGAGGATTACGGAAGATGATGCTGCGGGTGCTCTCGCGCGGCTCTCGACCGGGACCGACCTCGGCGATCTGGGCCCCGCCGCGGTCGTGATCGAGGCCGCGACAGAAAACCCGGAGTTGAAGTTCTCGCTCTTCCGCTCGATCGGCGAGGTGTCTGCGGCGGACGCCGTTCTCGCCACCAACACGAGTTCGATCTCGATCACCGAGATCGCGTCGCACGCTCCGGGGCCCGAGCGGGTCATCGGGATGCACTTCATGAACCCGGTGCCCGTCATGAAGCTCGTCGAGATCATCCGCGGGCTCGAAACTTCCGATGAAACGGTGCGACTCACGACCGGTCTGTGCGAGCGCGTCGGAAAGACGCCGATTCTCGCCAACGATTTTCCGGGTTTCGTGTCCAACCGGATCCTCATGCCGATGATCAACGAAGCCGTCTTCTGCCTCATGGAGGGGGTAGCGGAGGCCGGGGCGATCGACTCGATCATGAAGCTGGGGATGAACCATCCCATGGGTCCGCTGGCGCTCGCCGATCTCATCGGGCTCGACACGTGCCTCGCGATCATGGAGGTACTGCACCGCGACCTCGGCGACTCGAAGTACAGGCCGTGTCCGCTGCTCCGGAACTACGTGGCCGCCGGCCGGCTCGGCCGGAAATCGGGCCGCGGATTCTATGAATACGGGGGCGACTGAATGACCCGTCAACCGCTCACGGGGATCGACCTGTCGGAGGAAGCGACCCAGATCGTCGAGCTTGCGCGCAAGTTCGCGGAGGAGCGGCTGAGACCGACGGCCGAGGCGCGCGATCAGAACGAGGACCGGTTCGACTCGGAGATCCATGCCGAGGTCGGGGACATGGGGTTTCTCGGAATGCGGGTGCCCGAGGAGTACGGAGGTCTCGGGCTCGACCTGTTGACGTATCTCTACGTGCTCGAAGAACTCGCGTGGGGCGACGCGGGGGTGGCGGTCTCCGTGAGCGTCCACAACTCGCTCCCGGTCTCGATCCTCTGCAATCGCGGGACCGAGGAGCAGCGCAGGCGCTGGCTCCCCGAAATGGCGGCCGGACACGCGCTCGCCGCCTTCTCACTCTCCGAGGCGGGAGCGGGGACCGACGCCGCCGCGCTGCGGACACAGGCGACGAGGGTCGACGGCGGGTGGGAGCTCACGGGCGAGAAGATGTGGGTGACGAACGGGGCCTCGGCGGAACTGGTGTTTCTGTTCGCTCGAACCGACTCCGCCGATGACCGTCGGGGTACGCACGGGATCGGGGCGTTCGTCGTTCCGCGAGGAACGCCCGGGTTCACGCCGGGGAAGAAGGAGCGAAAGATGGGGCAGCGGGGGTCCGAGACGGTCTCGCTGTCGCTGGAGAGTGTGCGCCTCGACGATTCGCACCTGATCGGCGAACCCGACCGCGGGTTCTCCTACGCGCTCGAGGCGCTGGAATGCGGCCGACTCGGGATCGCGGCCCAGGCCATCGGGATCGCGTCCGCGGCTCTCGACCATGCGTTCGACTATGCGGCGGAACGAGAGCAGTTTGGTCGATCCATCCGGAGCTTCCAGGGGATCGAATTCAAGCTGGGCGACATGGGTGTCCGCATCGAGGCGGCACGTGGCGTGCTGGAACGGGCCGCGCGCGCACAGATGGCGGGCGACCCGAGGAAGCGCCGCCTTTCGAGCGCGGCGAAGCTCTTCGCCAGCGAGACCGCGATGTTGGTGACGCGTGAGGCGGTTCAGGTGTTCGGCGGCTACGGGTACTCGCGGGAGTACCCCGTCGAGCGGCTGTTCCGCGATGCGAAGGTGACGGAGATTTATGAAGGGCCGAACGAGATTCACCGCGTGATCGCGGCGCGGCAACTATACAGAGAAAGGGGTGACGAGACGTGACTCGTCCTGGGTTGGAGGTGCCGGCCGTCGGGCTGGAGACGCTCAAGGGATCGACACCGGAGTTGTTCGATCTCCTGGAAGAGATGGGGCATGAGCAGGTCGTCATCAATCACGACCCCTCGTGCGGATATCGGAGCATCATCGCGGTTCACGATACGACGCTCGGACCGGCGCTCGGTGGCACGCGGTTCTGGCAATACGAATCGGACATGGATGCTCTGATCGATGCGCTCCGTCTGTCACGAGGCATGACGTACAAGGCTTCGGTCGCGGGTCTCAATCTCGGTGGGGGCAAGGCCGTCATCATCGGAGACAACAAGGTCCGTGACCGGGAGCTGTTGATGCGCGCCCACGGACGCGCGATCGACAGCCTCGGCGGCCGCTACATCACCGCCGAGGACGTCGGCGTATCGGTGGAGGACATGGACTTCGTCCACATGGAGACCGAGTTCGTCGTCGGCATCCAGGGGAGGTCGGGGGACCCGTCGCCGGTGACGGCGTACGGCGTATACCGCGGAATCAAGGCTTGCGCCCTCAAGAAGTATGGGGACGACTCGCTCGCGAACCGCTCGGTCGCGGTGCAGGGTGCCGGGCATGTCGGGTATTACCTGTGCCGCTATCTGTCGGAGGAAGGGGCGACGCTCTTCGTAAGCGACATCGACGAGGCGAAGACCGCGAAGGTGGCCGAGGACCTCGGAGCGGAGGTCGTCGGCACCGAGGACATCTACGGCGTGGAAGCGGACATATTCGCCCCATGCGCCCTCGGCGCGATCATCAACGAGCGAACGCTTCCCCAGCTCAGGGTCGACATCGTGGCGGGGGCGGCGAACAACCAGCTCGCGTCGTCGGATCAGGGCAACGAGCTCGAGGAGCGCGGGATCCTGTACGCTCCCGACTACGTGATCAACGCGGGTGGACTGATCAACGTGTACTCCGAGCTCGCGGGGTGGAGCCTCGAGCGCTCGAAGCGGAAGGCGGGCGAGATATACAACGTGTTGCTGGACATCTTCGATCTCGCCGCCGCCGACGGGATCACGAGCGGTGAGGCAGCCGATCGCGTCGCCGAGCAGCGGCTTGTGCGCGTGGGACGCCTCCACCGGGGCCCGTTCTAGGATGAACGGATCCCACGGCGCACTCGCGGCAGCGGACCCCGAGGTATTCGGCGCCATCGGCCGCGAACTGGAACGGCAACGTCACGGATTGGAGCTGATCGCCAGCGAGAATTTCGTCTCCCCCGCCGTCCTCGAGGCGATGGGCTGCGTCATGACGAACAAGTACGCCGAAGGGTATCCGGGGAAGCGGTACTACGGGGGGTGCGAGCACGTCGACGAAGCGGAGGAGCTGGCACGGGAGCGGGCCAAGGCGTTGTTCGGTGCGGACCACGCAAACGTGCAACCCCACAGCGGGTCTCAGGCCAACATGGCTGCCCTCTTCGCGCTGATCGAGACCGGGGACACGATCCTGGGGATGAATCTGTCGCACGGCGGGCATCTCACGCACGGCTCGCCGGTCAACTTCTCCGGCAAGTGGTACAACGTCGTATCTTACGGCGTGAGCGAGAGTGACCGGCGAGTGGACTACGACGCGCTTGCCGATCTCGCCGCGTCCGTACGCCCCTCACTGATCATCGCGGGCGCCAGCGCGTACCCGCGGGAGCTGGATTTCGAGCGCTTCGGGGAGATCGCCCGTGATTGCGGCGCGAAGTTGGTCGTCGACATGGCACATATCGCCGGGCTCGTGGCGACCGGGACGCACCCGTCGCCCGTGCCCCACGCCGACATCGTGACGTCGACGACGCACAAGACGCTTCGTGGGCCGCGAGGGGGCCTGATCCTTTGCAAGGAGGAGTATGCGAAGGCCGTCGACAAGGCCGTTTTTCCCGGTCTTCAGGGCGGGCCCCTCATGCATGTGATCGCCGCGAAGGCGGTCGCGTTCGCGGAAGCCCTCGAAGACGGGTTCAAGGGTTACGCCGATCAAGTCGTGCGGAACGCCCGAGCGATGGGCGCCCGGCTGGCCGAGCACGGATATGATCTCGTGGGCGGTGGTACGGATACACACCTCCTCCTCGTGGATCTTCGGACGGGCGAACTGACAGGGAAGGATGCCGAGGGTCTGCTGGGTCGCGCCGAGATCACGGTGAACAAGAACACGGTACCGTTCGAGACCCGATCGCCTTTCGTGGCGTCGGGTATTCGGCTCGGAACGCCGGCGATTACGACGAGAGGAATGCGGGAAGCGGAGATGGTGCGGGTCGCGGACATGATCGATCGGGCGCTCCGATCCGATGGTGAGGAGACCCTTCTGGAGGCCGTCGCAGGCGATGTAAAGGGGCTCTGCGACGAGTTTCCGCTGTATCCGGGGTTCGAGTCCGGGGTCGCGTCGGCCTGATCTTCGCGTGTTCGGAACACGGCTCCGACTTGACGCCAACTTTTTGACGGATCTAACTTTTCATGCTGGCACCTGATTCGACGGGAGGCGTGCGGTCGATCGAGAGGACGTCGGGATGAGCGAGGCGATGACAAAGAACGCGCTTGCGGGTCTTCAACTGAAGAATCCGAGGTACGCAGAGCCGGCGTACGTGTTCGTGCTCACCGCCCTGCATGGCCGGCTGGCTCGTCTCCCCGCTCCACGGCATGTGTCGGGCGCCGAAGTCGCGGATGCGGTTCGCCACCTGGCGCTCGAGCGGTTCGGGCCGCTCGCGCGTACTGTGCTGGAGCACTGGGGGATCCATACGACGTCCGACATGGGCGAGGTCATCTTCGCCCTCGTGGACTGCGGGGTCCTCATCAAGCAGCCGGAAGACAGTCGCGAAGACTTCGAAGGACTGTTCAGTTTCGAGGAGGCGTTCGAGGAACGCTATCCCTGGAGGGGATGATCCTCGAGTCCGCCACGTAGCCAATTTGGGGCGGGTGGCGATTCACAAAGGGGGAGGGGTGAAGGCGTGGAAGATACGGTACAGTTCACGGAGTGTCTGAGCTGCAAAGAAGGAGTCCTGCTTCCGTTGTCGGACTATGGGCGCGACGGTGCCCCGATTCGATACAAGGCGTGGGTGTGCTCCAAGCCGGATTGCGGATACAACATCCGCATCGACAATGGAGAGATCAGCTTCGGACGCAGCGTCCAGAAGTCCTACAAGTAACCTTCCCGCAGACGGGGGCCGTCCTTCAGAGGGTCGGCCTCCGTCGTCTTCGTTGACTCGAGTGGCACCTTCCGGTGATTGGTGGCGACGCGCGGCGCGGACGGTATGGTTGCCGACCACGGCGGAGATGGCGTCGCTCGACCGGCGGGCGATCGAGCAAGCCATTCCGGAGCGAGCGCTGATCGAGAACGCCGGCCGAGCGCTGGCGCACCGGCTCCAGGCGAGGTGGCCGGAAGGGCCGGTCGTGGCGCTGGCCGGTGGAGGGCACAATGGGGCCGACGCCCTGGTGGCGCTTCGCACGCTGCGCGCATGGGGTCGGGAAGTGATTGCTGTCCGGTCCGGGGGTGCCGATCCGGATCCCCCGGTCCTCGATGGCTGGGACATCGTGCTCGAACCGGCCGATTACCTCGAGTCTGCGCTTTCCGCAGCCACCGTGGCCATCGACGGCATTCTTGGGAGTGGTCTCTCGTCGGCTCCGCGCGAAGCCCAGGCGGACATCATCGGGCAGCTGAACGCGAGCCACTGTTCGGTCGTCGCGTGCGACGGGCCGAGCGGCGTCGATTTCACGACCGGCGCGATCCCTGGGGCGGCGGTCGAGGCCGACCTGACCGTCACGTTCGGGTGGCCCAAGCTCGGAATGTTGCGTTTCCCGGGGCGCGCACGGTGCGGCGACATCGAGGTTGTCGAGATCGGTTTCCCGCCACCTTCGCCCGTCCCTCGTGCCCGGCTCGTTACGGCTGCCTGGGTGGCCGCGATCCTCGGCCGGCGGGGAGACGATGCCCACAAGGGGCGGGCGGGGTACGTGGCGCTCGTTGGGGGACAGCCGGGCATGGCCGGCGCCATCGTCCTGGCAGCCCGGGCGGCGATCCGCGGCGGGGCGGGCGTGGTCAGGGTCGTCTCGGCGCCGGAGAATCGGGAGATCGTTCAGACGGCGGTGCCCGCGGCGGTGTACGTGCCCTGGGATGACGACGAGGGAGTCGTGGAGGCCGTGCGCTCCAGTTCGGCCGTCGGGCTCGGCCCCGGGTTGGGTACGGCGGACGGTCGCCTGGAGCTGATCCTGTCGTGCCTCGGGTCGGTGCGGGAGGCCGCGTGTGTGTTCGATGCCGATGCGCTGAACCTGTGGGCCGGAGACGTGCCGGGACTCGCGAAAATCCTGCCCCCGGGTAGCACCCTCACGCCGCACCCCGGCGAGATGGGTCGGCTGATGGGGCGGGACACTGACGAGGTGACGGCCGATCCGATGGACGCGGCCGCGGAGTTGGCCGAACGAACGGGGGCGGTGGTCGTCCTGAAGGGCGCGCCGACCATCGTGGCGGAGCCCGGCGGAGGGCTTCGCGTATCCTCGCTCGTGAGCCCGGGTTTCGCCGCAGGCGGGATGGGCGACGTGCTGACCGGCCTGATCGCCGCCCATGGAGGATCGGGTCTGGGCGCGGCGGATGCGGCCACGGCCGCGTTGATGATCTCGGGATTGGCGACGGTGTCCTCCCCCGAACCCGTCGGCCACTCGGCCGAGGACGTCCCCGATCGGCTGCCCGCGGCGCGGGCCGCCCTCGACACGGTTGAGCCGGGGCGGACCCCCGGCGTCCTGGCTGCCCTTCCAGCGGCCAGGACGACCCCGTCGTGACAGGCCCCGGCGATCGCCGGCGCATGGACACCGAAACGGGGCTCGGTCTGGCACCGGGGCCCGAAAGCCTCTGGATCGGCACCTTGCTCGATGGGGTCGGCGCGGGGGTCGGGACCGACCGACCCCGCGCCACCAGCGTACGGCTGGACGTACCGCCCGGCGATGATGCCGCCGCGTTTGTGGTCCCCGAGGGGTCGCGACTGGTTGTGAGTAGCGACGCCAGTGTGGAGGGCATTCACTTCAGGCGCGAGTGGATGACCTGGGAAATCGTCGGATACCGGGCGGCCGCGTCCGCCCTCAGCGATCTCGCCGCGATGGCTGCGGAGCCGATCGGTCTGACCCTCTCGCTGGCGCTCCCACCGGAGCTGGACGCGAACGCCGTCTCGGCCATCGGGCGGGGTGTCGGCGAGGCTCTCCGGTACACGGGGGGAACCATCCTCGGCGGCGACCTGGTCGCGTCGCCCGGCCCCGTCATGCTCGATGTGACGGTCCTGGGCCACACACCCCGCCCCGTCACTCGCTCCGGCGCCGGGGTGGGCGAGGAGGTGTGGATCACCGGATCGCTGGGCGGAGCGGCCGCCGCGGTCGCAGATCTCCAGGCCGGCCTCGAGCCGACTCCCGAGGCGCGAGCCGCGTTCGAGCACCCTCGCCCGCGCGTCGCGGAGGCATTGTGGCTGGCGGAGCGCGTCGAACCGACGGCGCTGATCGACGTGTCCGATGGACTGGGCCGTGACGGGCGGCATCTCGCCACGTCTTCATCGGTAAGACTCGACGTGGCGCTGGAGGACCTCCCGGCGCACCCATCGCTCGAACCCTACCTCGAATCCGACGCCGGTGTGCGATTGTTGCTCGCGGGCGGAGAGGACTACGAGTTGCTCTTCACGGCACCGCCCGGTCGCGTGACGCCTGTTCTGGCCGAATTCTCCACCCGATTCGGCATCGACCTCACCCGGATTGGTTTCACGTCACACGGTCGGAGCCTCAGGGTGACCCGAGAAGACGACGGGGGAGGCGAGGCGGACGTGGGAGGTGAAACGGACACGGATGGATTCGATCACTTCGGCGAAGCGACGTCCTGAGTTGTGTCCGTGATTCGGTTCTGCCTCCCGAGTCGGGCTTGATCGGGCTCGACCGCCGGACCATGTTCGGAGATGGGAGGGGGAGTCGGCCGTCCGGCCGCGTGCGGGGATGGGACCCACCGGGGACGTTTCCGACCGACAGCCAGAACGACAACGGGGAAGAGATCCGATGACGTCCATCGTCTCCGTCAGCGGACGTGAGATCATCGATTCGCGCGGGAACCCGACCGTCGAGGCCGACGTCACCTTGTCCGGCGGAGCGAGCGGCCGAGCGGCGGTGCCGAGTGGAGCCTCGACGGGCGAACACGAGGCGGTCGAACTGCGGGATGGCGACCCCTCACGCTACGGCGGCAAAGGCGTCCGGGACGCCGTCGCCAACGTGAACGGCGAGATCGCCGATCGAGTGCGCGGCCTGGATGCCGCCGATCAGCGAGGCCTCGACGACGCGTTGATCGAACTCGACGGGACGCCCAACAAGGGGCGTCTCGGCGCGAACGCGCTCCTCGCGGTTTCGATGGCGGCTTCTCGTGCGGCCGCGTCGGCCGGCGGCGTACCGCTCTTTCGTCACCTCGGCGCCGATGGCCACGTCCTCCCGGTTCCCATGCTCAACATCCTCAACGGCGGCGCGCACGCGAACAACACCATCGACATCCAGGAGTTCATGGTGGCCCCGGTGGGCGCCACCTCGTTTTCCGAGGGGCTGCGGATGGGGGTGGAGGTGTTTCATGCCCTGCGCCGCCGTCTGTCTGACGCCGGCCACAGCACGGCGGTCGGCGACGAAGGAGGCGTCGCGCCCGACCTCGGGTCGAACCGTGAAGCCCTGGACCTGATCGTCGCCGCGATCGGGGATGCCGGGTACGCGCCGGGTACCGATATCGCGCTGGCCCTCGACTCTGCCGCTTCGGAGTTCTACGACGCCGACACGGGCACCTACCGACTGGAGAGCCCGGGCGAAGCCGGAAATCACGACGCTTCCGCGATGGTCGATCTGTATGAAGAGTGGATCGACGCCTACCCCATCGTCTCGATCGAGGACGGCCTCGACGAGGACGACTGGGACGGGTGGGGCGAGATGACTCGCCGGCTCGGGTCCCGTCGGCAACTCGTGGGCGACGATATCTTCGTCACGAACGTCGAGCGTCTCCAACGCGGGATCGACGAGGGCGTCGCGAATGCGATCCTGATCAAGCTCAACCAGATCGGCACGGTGAGCGAGACGCTCGACGCGATCGCGCTGGCAGCGTCGAATCGGTATGGCGTGGTCATCTCCCACCGTTCAGGCGAGACCGCCGACACGTTCATTGCGGATCTGGCCGTGGCCACCGGGGCCGGGCAGATCAAGACCGGATCCGCCTGTCGCTCGGAGCGGGTGTCGAAGTACAACCAGCTGCTCCGCATCGAGCAGGAGTTGGGCGACGCGGCCCGATATCCCGGTGGGGCACTCTTTGCGTGAGGCGCGCCGTGTCTGAGACCGTCAACCGCAGAGCGAGCCTCGCGTTCACCGCGGTGGCCCTGCTGCTCGCAGGCCACTACTGGATTTGGGGCGGCGAGTACGATCTCGGCGACGTGAACCAGCTGAAGTCCGATCGAGCCGATCTCGCCGGCCGACTGGATTCGCTCAGCGTCGTCCTCGACTCGGTCACGGCCTGGGCCGACAGCCTCGAGACGGACCCCGTCGTGATCGAACGTGTAGCCAGAGAGCGGCACAGCTTTATTCGCCCGGGTGAGCGGCTCTACCTTTTTGTCGACGAGCCACAACCTTGACCCGAAGTCGATTTCCTGTACGATGTGTCCGCCCGGCAGGGTAGCTCAGCCTGGTAGAGCAAGGGACTCATAAGCCCTGGGTCGCGGGTTCAAATCCCGCCCCTGCCACTCAAGAGGATCGCGACCCAGGGACCACCATGGTCCGGGTTCAACCGAGCGCCCGGAGGGCGCGAGCTCGCGGGATCGCGAAGCGATCTACGCAAATCCCGCCCCTGCCATTACGAACCGCCCCTGCATTACGAAGAAGAGCAGGCCCTGCGCGGTGATCCGGGTGGGGCCTTTCTCTTTTGACGGCGCGCCGGTGCATATGGGCGTAGTTTTCAGGCATGATCGAACGTCACCAGGCGATGGTTCGCTTCTCGGGCGAGTTGTCGACGAAAGCCAAGCGAACCCGCTCGCGCTTCCAGAAGCGACTGGCGCGCAATCTGCGCGACGCCTTCGCGTCCGAAGGAGTAGATGCGGAGGTGCGGACCGAGTGGAGCCGGTTCTTCGTCGATGCGGCGGACCTCTCGTTCATCGAGCCTCTTCAGAGGACGTTCGGGATCAGCAGCTGTTCGCTTCTCTCCGGCGACTGTGCGGCGGATCTCGACGTGATCGTCGAGCGTGGGCGGGAGCTCTTCGCGGACAGGGTTCGGGGGAAGAAGTACGCGGTGCGGGCCCGCCGGTCCGGCCGGCACGAATTTTCCTCCGGCGACATACACCACAGCCTTGGCGCCGCGCTCAACGAAGGGGCGACCGTCGATCTCGGGTCACCCGACATCACCGTGTTCGTCGAGGTGCGGGACGACCGCGCGTTCTTCTACGACGATTCGATCCCCGGGCCCTCGGGGCTGCCGCTCGGAGTGCAGGGCAGGGCGCTCGCGCTCATCTCGGGCGGGTTCGATTCGGCGGTCTCCGCCTGGATGGCGCTGCGTCGGGGGATCACTCTGGACTATGTGTTCTGCAACCTCGGCGGCAGTGCGTATGAACGGATGGTCGTAGAGGTCACGAAGGTTCTCTCCGACCATTGGAGCTACGGCACCCGGCCGCGGCTCCACGTGCTCGAGTTCGGAGCGGTCGTGGACGCGATGCGCGAGAGGGCGAAGCCCGCATACCTCCAGGTCGTCCTGAAACGGATGATGTACCGGGCCGCGGCGCAGATCGGAGATGAGATCGGCGCGGAAGCCCTGATTACCGGGGAGTCGGTCGGGCAGGTGTCCTCGCAGACGCTCACCAACCTCGCCGCGATCGAGGACGCCTCCTCGCTGCCCGTGCTGCGGCCGCTTCTGGGCTTCAACAAGGAAGAGATCATCGCGCGCTGCCGGGAGATCGGTACGCACGATCTTTCCGCCCGGATCCGCGAGTACTGCGAGGTGAGCCCTGCCCGTCCCGTGACCGCGTCGAGCAGGGAGGATGCGACCGCGCAGGAGTTGGCCGTCGGGCACGAGGAGTTGGAAGCCGCGGTGAAGGGTCGGACGGTTTTGGATCTCCACAGCCTGAGGCCCGAGGAGATGGTGGGAGCGGCGCTCTACGTGACGGAGATTCCCGAGGGTGCGACGGTGATCGACACGCGACCGGTAGCCGCGTTCGAGGCATGGCATCTGCCGGGATCGACGCGCCGGGACCTGGATGAAGTCGAGGCCACCTACTCGCGACTGGATCGGTCGGGCACCTACGTCCTCCTGTGCGCGGAAGGCCTGCGGACTGCCTATGTGGCGGAGGTGATGCAGCGCGCCGGCTACGAGGCATACTCTTTCCTCGGGGGAGTGCCGCGTCTCCGCCGGGAAGCCGGCGCGGCACAGCTTTGACAGCCACATCCCTCGACGGCAGCTTCCGCGCATGACGAATGAGGAGCCGGTGGCGGAGAACGGAGCGGTCCTTGCGCGAATCCTCGCGGAGGGGGCGCCGACGCATATCGCCGTGATCATGGATGGGAACGGGCGGTGGGCGAGCGAGCGCGGACTCCCGCGCAGAAAGGGCCACCGGGCCGGCATGCGTTCCGTGCGCGAGGTGATCAAGGGTGCGGCGGAGGCCGGCGTCGAGCACCTGACCCTGTATGCCTTCTCCAACGAGAACTGGGATCGACCCGCGGATGAGGTGGGCGCATTGATGGCGCTCCTCGAGGAGTACGCCGAGTCCGACCGCGACCAACTCGCCGACGCCGGCATCCGCGTGACCGTGTTTGGAGATCGGGCGAGGCTGTCTGCGACGGCACGGGCCGCGATCAAGCAGATGGAGCAGACCACTCGCAACGGGGCCGCCCTCCACGT
The DNA here is from genome assembly GCA_048060725.1 of Gemmatimonadota bacterium. Classification (GTDB taxonomy): domain Bacteria; phylum Gemmatimonadota; class Gemmatimonadetes; order Palauibacterales; family Palauibacteraceae; genus Palauibacter. Next base: position 45,804 of record JBGMQU010000009.1, read on the forward strand.
CCACCTCGCCATCAGCTATGGGTCCCGTGGAGAGATCACCGAGGCATGCCGGCAGATCGCGCGCGCATGCATGGACGGAACGCTCGCACCGGACGACATAGAACCCGGCGATGTGGCGTCGCGTCTGATGACGAGCGACTGGCCCGACCCCGACCTCATGATCCGGACGTCGGGTGAGCACCGGATTTCAAACTTTCTTCTCTGGCAGGTGGCGTACGCCGAGTTGTACGTCACCGAAGTCCTGTGGCCCGACTTCACTCGCCGCGAGTTGTTCCGCGCGATTCTCGACTTCCAGGGGCGCGAGCGCCGGTTCGGACTCGTATCCACGTGAGAAACGGCCGGGCGAGCCACACGGGGAGACGATCGTGACCCCCGAACTCAAAAACCGGCTCGCGGTCGCGGGAGCGGGTGTCCCTCTGTGCGTACTCGTGGTCTACATCGGTGGACCCGTCCTTCCAATCGGCCTGGGTCTCGTCGCCGCGCTGGGTTTTCTCGAATACAGCCGGATGATGCAGACGGCCGGCAACGAGGTCTTTGCGTGGGTGGGGGCTACCGCGGCCTTCCTCTATCCTACCGTCGTCTTCTACGGGGGCTTCTGGGCGGGAGCCCTCTACGGTGGCGCGCTTCTCATGGGAATTGCGGGGGTCGCGATCAATCGGATCCCCATCGAAGAGGGTCCGATTCTCGCGGCCGCCATCACGACGTTCGGCGTGCTCTATCTCGGCGCTCTTCTCAGTTTCGGAGTCCCGCTCCGGGAAGGATGGCTGTGGGATCCGCCGCCCATGCAGGGTACGGAGGGTCGGATATCCGGGACGCTGTTCTTATTCTTCCCGATCGTGATTACCTGGATCGCCGACACGGCCGCCTACGCCGGCGGCCGGGCGTTCGGCAAACATCCCCTGGCCCCGAATATCAGCCCCAACAAGACGGTCGAGGGTGCCGTGTCTGCGCTCATCGCGGCGACGATCGTGGCCCCGGTGTACTCCCGCTGGGTGCTCCCCGGCGGGTGGGAGTTCGGGTGGGTAGCGGCCATCGGCTTCGGACTCGTCGTCGGGGTCTTTGCGATCGTGGGCGATCTGGTTGAATCTGCTCTCAAGCGGGAGTGCGGAGTGAAGGACTCGGGTACGATCCTCCCTGGCCACGGAGGGGTCCTCGATCGACTGGATTCGCTTCTCTGGACGATCCCCACCGCCTTCTTCTGGATGGTGCTCTTCAAGTGAGCGATCCGAAGGGCGTCGCGATCCTCGGGGCTACCGGTTCCATCGGCACCTCCGCCCTGAACGTCATCCGGCGACACCCCGACCGATTTCGGGTGACGGCGCTCACCGCACATTCGAAGGTAGATGCGCTGGACGAGTTGGCGCTCGAGTTCTCGCCAGAATGCGTTTGCGTCACGGGCATCGACGGGCCGGTCGATGGCGTCGGCTGGCCCGGGCGGTGGCGGGTCGGGCCAGACACGGCTCTCGAGGCGATCGAGGCCGATGGTACCGACATCGTACTCAACGCACTGGTCGGGATTGCGGGCCTGGGGCCGACGCTCGAGGCGCTTCGACTGGGCCGTCGCCTGGCGCTCGCGAATAAGGAGTCGCTGGTCGTCGGCGGCGATCTCGTCATGGCAGCGCTCGAGCGCGGCGGCGGGGAACTCCTCCCGGTCGACAGCGAACACTCCGCGGTTCACCAGTGCCTCGCGGGACGACCGCGGGACGAGGTGGCGCGCGTGACGCTCACGGCATCAGGCGGTCCGTTTCGGGACTGGCCGATCGAACGGCTTCACGGCGCCCGCCCCGAGGACGCCCTCGCGCACCCCACATGGGACATGGGCGCGAAGATCACGATCGACTCCGCCACGCTGGCGAACAAAGCGCTGGAGGTGATCGAGGCGTACGTTCTTTTTGGCCTGGATGCGGATCAGGTCGAGGTGGTTGTCCACCCAACCTCGGTTGTTCACTCGCTGGTCGAGTTTCGTGACGGGTCGTGCCTGGCGCAGCTCGGGCGACCGACCATGGAGATCCCCATCCTCTATGCCCTCGGGTTTCCCGAGCGGTTGGACGAGAGGCGAGACGTGCTCGGGTTCGACCCCTTACGCGACGGTCCGCTGTGTTTCGAGCCGGTGCGCGCGGACGCGTTTCCGTTGTTCGGCGCGGGGGTGGAGGCAGGGCGAAGAGGCGGAGAGCTTCCGATCGCCTTCAATGCCGCGAACGAGGTCGCCGTTGCGGCGTTCCTGCAACGGCGGGTGGGGTTCATGGAACTTGCCGACGTGGTGATGAGTACCGTGGATCGGTTCGATGCGGCTCGCGTGACCAGCACGGAACAGATCTGGCACGTGGACACGAGGGCGCGCGAGTTGGCGGAAAACATGGTGCGGACGATGGCCGGCGAGGCGGGTGGCGACGGCGACCGGACGCGGGTTTCGATTTCTGGAGAGAACTGAGTGCTTCTGACGATCGCAGTCACGATTCTCGTGCTTGGTGTGCTGATTCTGGTGCACGAGCTCGGGCACTTCGCAGCCGCGAAGAGCGTCGACATCGAGGTTCCCCGTTTCTCGATCGGTCTCGGGCCCAAGATGTTCGGGTTCCGCCGAGGAGAAACGGAGTACGTCATCTCATGGGTCCCACTCGGCGGGTACGTGAAGATGGC
>JBGMQU010000010.1:0-15000 GCA_048060725.1 Gemmatimonadota bacterium
GCGTCAGGACCCGCGAGCCCCGTCACCGGCGGCGATGGCGAGCGCTTTGCCATAGGCCGGGACGGCGCGGGTCACGTCGAACCCCTCGAGGCGCTTTGCCCCACCCGCGGCGATCCGACCGCGCACTCGGGCATCCCCGAGCACGGTGGCGAGGCCGTCCCTGAGCGCCTCCACGCTCTCGGGGGCCACGAGGAGCCCGACTTCGCCGCCGAGCAGGTACTCGGCCACGCCCTCCGAGCAGCGGGACGCGACGATCGGGACCCCGAGCGCGAGGGCCTCGCCGATCACGTTGGGGAAGGCTTCTGTCCGCGAGGGGAGCGCCAACACGTCTGCCCGCGCCATGTATTTCCACGGATTGGGTGTGTAGCCCGGCACCAGCACTCGATCCCCGATGCCGAGTTCCCGTGCGAGACCGAGTAGCGCCGAGTGTTCCGGCCCTTCGCCGATGATGACGACCCCGATGCGGGAGGGAGAGTCGAGGCCCGCGACGGCACGCAGCAAAAGGTCGTACCCCTTCAGATGAACCAGGCGGCCGACGGCGACCACCAGGGGACCGTCAGCGAACCGAGCGGGCAATCCCGGATCCGCCATGGCGCTCCGGCGAATCGCGCTCAGGTCGATCGCGTTGTGGATCACCTGGACCTTGCTCTCGGGCAGCCCGTAGTGCTCGACGAGGTCTTCCTTGACGGCTCGGGTCACCACGAAGATGCGATCGGCCCGCGGGAACAACCGTCGAACGAAAAACTTCATCAGTCGCCGCGTCAGCGGAGACGGGTACAGGAACGGAGCCGACTGCGTCACGATGACGTGGATGTTCAACACCACGGGCGCTCGCATCCGAAACACGGTTTGTGCGACGAGCCCGATCAGATGAGAGCGCATGAGGAAGGTGGAGACAACGTCGGCGTCCGTCGCCACTACGAGTCGCTTCAGGCGGAACGATTCGATCAGAAGCCGGAGTGGGCCTCCCGAGACGTCCTCGTCCTCGTCGAGGCTTGCATCGGCATCGGGTCGCGGGCCGTCGTGGGTTGATGGCTCCCGGGCCCCTTTCGAAAGATCGAACAGCGGGACGCCCGGATCGAGCTCCCGGAGCAGGCGCCCTCGCTTCTGGAGTAGCGCGAGCACCGGCGTGAAGCCGTCCGCTCGATTGACCAGGTGCAGCAGGGCTCGCTCCGCACCCCCGGCGGCCAGATTCCGAGCAAGGAATACCACTCTCATGGGCGCAAGATGGCTCTCAAGGGGGCAAGGTGGCGGCTAGAACGGGTTCGTCGCGAACACGGCGAATTCCGGGATGAACCCGCGGCTGTCGACCTTGAGCGCCCCGATGACGGCGTCGGCGATCTCTCTCGACCGGAGCTTCTTGGGAGATGCCGGCCGCTCGAACCCGACCTTGGCGGCAAACGCCGTCATCACTTCGCTCGGGTTCACGAGCATCACTCGAACGTCGTGACGCCGCAGTTCATCGCGCCAGCACTCCGTCATCCCGCGAAGGGCGAACTTCGACGAGCTGTACGCGGTACTCCCCTGGCCGCCGCGGAGTCCGGAGGTCGATGAGATGTTGATCAGGTCGCCCGACCCCTGACGGATGAACTGCCGGGCGGCTTCGCGGCCCATGAGAAACGCGCCGAAGACGTTCGTGCGATAGACGGCCTCGAGTTCGGCAAGCTCCATCTCGACGAGCGGTTTGAACAAACCGATGCCGGCGTTGTTCACCAGGATGTCGAGCCGGCCGTGCGCCTCCACGACCGAGGACACGGCGGCTACGGCGTCGGCCTCGATACCGACGTCGCCCGCGATCCAGTCGACCCCGAGTTCGCCGGCCGCGGCCTCGAGGACGTCGGCGCGCCGCCCCGTGATGGTCACCAGCGCGCCTTCTGATTTCAGCGCGCGAGCGATCGCCTCGCCGATCCCTTCGCTCCCGCCGGTGACGAGTGCGACGGCTCCGTTCAACTTCATGGCGTGTCTCCGGGTGCAGTTTTTGGCATTGTTCTTCCGTGATCGTCGCTGACCGAGTGTCGAAAGGAAAGCGCAGGGTGACAGAAACCGACGGGAAACGCAGACCGCGTATGGCGCGAGCCGGGGAAACGCTCGCCATCCTGGTGGTTGTCTTCGGGGTGATCGCCCAGATCGGGGCCATCGCGCTCGGCGACGGCGGAAACTACTGGCCCTTCCTCCGCTATCCGATGTATTCACGGGCCGGGTCTCCGACTTTCGCTCACGAAGAACTCTGCGTCACCGTCGATGAGGTGTCTCACAGTCTGACTTCGCCGGATCTCGGGGTCACTCGATATCGCTTCTTCGGCATGTTGCGAGCAGCGTCACGCGATACCCCCGCTGGGCAGCGCACGCGCGACGCCCTCGCGTTTCGGGTGGGTCGATATTACGGCGCGGATGCCCGGATCGAGCTCTGGCAGGCAGACTATCGCATGACGGCCGATGGGCTCGAGGACGCCTCGCCGCCGTGGCGCATGGTAAAGGCGTGGGCGGGGCCCGGGCCCGACGCCCTCACGGAGGTCGCTTCTCCCCTTCCCGCGCTGCGCATGCCGGGAACGATCGTTCGGTCGGGTCGGTGCGGGTCGGGCGAGCGATGAAGCGCGACGCGACCGGAATGCGCCGTTGGGGACTGCCGGCGGCCCTGGCTCTGCTCCTGCTCGCCTGGTGGTTGATCATCGCCGGGATGCTTCCGGATCTCGTTGCACGAGCGTACCGCGGCGAGGGGTTGGACTGGCTCGCGGCGCGGATGGATGGTCGCGGTCGAATTCCGCTGGACGAGTATCTCGGCGACGTCCGGTTGCTGGGAATCCGCGTCGGATCGATGCTGGCCCTCCTGCTCGCCGTGAGCCTCGGGTGGGCTGGAAGACGATACAGCGCATCGGGACCGTGGCTGGACCCCGCGCCGCTCCGCGATCTCGCAGTCCTGCGCGTGGTCGTGTTCGGGCTCCAGTTGGGATTCCTGCTCTGGCCGGGAGTACCGGGTGCAAGCCCCATGTCGGACCCGGCGTACAATGCTCTGCTGGCTGCCACGTCGTCAGACGGGTATGCGCCCATCCTCGCCATGAAGCTGCTGCTTCCCCTGGTCGGTCGCCCGGACGCGAACCTGCTGATGACCATCTGGGCGGTCGGCGTCGGTGCCACCACCCTCGGGATGGTCGGATGGGGACGGCGCATCCCCATGCTCGTGGCCGCCTGGTCCGCATCGGTCCTCGTCGCGCACGGATACTCGTACGGAGAGTACCACCACCCCGAGGCCTTGCACGGCGTGGCGCTCTGGCTCGTGGCCCTCGCCCCCGCCACCCGCGCCTTCTCGCTCGACGAGTATCGCGCCCGCGTGCGGGTCGCCGGTGAGGCGCGCGGGTTCCGCCCCCGATCGGCTCCGGCGTTGAGCCCGCACGCCCGCTGGCCGATCACGCTGCTCGGCCTCTTCTTCGCGATGACCTATTTCAACGCGGCGGTCGAGAAGCTCATCAACGGCGGATTGGCCTGGTTCGGGTCACAGACGCTCGCGTATCACGTGGCGGTTGACGCTACGCAATACGATCTGGCGCCAGGCATATGGCTCGCAGAGCACGCGGCTTTCCTGGCGCCCCTTTCCTACGGGGCGTGGCTGATCGAATTCCTCTTCCCACTGACTCTCGTCTTCGCGGTGGCCGTCCCGATTCTGGTCGGGCTGGCCGGCGCGATGCATATCGGGATCTGGGTGATTCACGGGCCGCCCTTCCTCCAGCACATCGTGCTGCTGCCGTTCCCGTTCCAGGAGACGTTTCGCGATCTGAGGGTGCGTTGGTTCGGGCGCCCCGGCCGTCTACGGGTGCTCTACGACGGACACTGCGATCTGTGCATCCGATCGATGACCGCGCTGGAGACGCTCGACGTCACAGACCGACTCTCGTTCGTCGATCTGGAGGACGGCGCCGGGATCGCCCGCGTTCCGGAAGTGAACCGTTCGGACGCGCTCTCCTGGATGCATGTGGCCGCGGACGATGGGACCGTGTGGCGAGGCTTCTTCGCGTTCCGTCGGCTGGCCCGCGCGATGCCCGCGTTGTGGCCGGCGCTTCTCGTGCTCCATGCGCCCCTGTCTTCCAGCCTCGGTCCGCGAGTGTATGACGCCGTCGCCCGCCGGCGGAGTCGCCGGGGCTGTCGGATCGACGTCTAGCGGACCATAGGTTGTGCAGGAAAGAGTCCGCCGAACGAGCAGGAGGAGCGATGGAATCGGCCGTACAGCCGGCCCCCGTGCCGGACCCCTCGATCACACAGATTCCGCACATCATCGACGGTCGGTCCGTCGCCGGCGGATCCGAGCGCACGTCTCCCGTCTACGACCCGGCGACCGGCGCGCGGACCGGCGCCGTGCCTCTCGCGAGCGCCGAAGACGTCGACGCGGCGGTCGCGTCGGCGCAGGCGGCGTTCGAGGAATGGCGTCAGGTCAGCGTGGCGCGGCGCACGAAGCTGATGTTCAACTTCCGGAATCTCGTCGCGGACCATGCAGAGGAGATCGCGACGCGGCTCACGGCCGAGCATGGCAAGGTGCTGAGCGACGCCATGGGCGAGGTCGCGCGCGGGATCGAGAACATCGAGTTCGCCTGTGGACTCGCCGAGCACCTCAAGGGCACCTACAACGAGCATGCCTCCACCGGGGTCGACGTCTACTCGGTCCGGCGCCCGCTCGGTGTCGTGGCGGGAGTCACGCCGTTCAACTTCCCCGCGATGGTTCCGCTGTGGATGCTCCCGAACGCGATCGCGTGTGGGAACACGTTCGTGCTCAAGCCGTCTGAGCGCGACCCGTCGGCTCCCACCTTCATCGTGGAGCTGTTCCAAAAGGCGGGATTCCCGCCCGGCGTGCTGAACCTCGTGCATGGCGACAAGGTCGCCGTGGACCGGCTACTCGAGCACCCGGACGTGAAGGCGGTGAGCTTCGTCGGCTCGACGCCGATCGCCAGATACGTGTACGAGACGGCGGCGTCGCATGGGAAGCGCGTGCAGGCCCTCGGCGGTGCGAAGAACCACATGGTGGTGCTGCCGGACGCCGACATCGGACTGGCGGCGGACTCCGCCGTCTCGGCCGCGTACGGGTCGGCCGGGGAGCGCTGCATGGCAATCTCCGTGGTGGTCGCGGTCGGCGATGTTGCGGACCGACTCGTCGAGGCGATCGCGGCGCGAATGAATGACCTCACCATCGGTCCGGGGACGGATCCCGCATCGGAGATGGGGCCGCTTATCACCGCGGAGCACCGCGACCGTGTGGCGAGCTACATCGGCGTCGGTGAAGAAGAAGGCGCGACCGTCGTGATCGATGGCCGGGTGGACCGGTTCGAGGGCGACGGGTTTTTCCTCGGGGTCACGCTGCTCGACCACGTTACCCCCGACATGAAGGTGTATCGGGACGAGATCTTCGGGCCCGTCCTCTGCGTCGTCCGGGCCGACACGTACCACGAGGCCGTCGAGATCGTGCGGGATAACCGGTGGGGAAACGGCGCGGCGATCTTCACGCGTGATGGCGGGGCGGCGCGCCGGTTTCAGGAAGATGCCGATGTCGGAATGGTCGGCATCAACGTCCCGATCCCCGTGCCGGTCGGATATCACTCGTTTGGTGGATGGAAGGACTCCGCCTTCGGAGACACGACGATCTACGGTCCAGAGGGGATCCACTTCTATACGCGCCCGAAGGTGATGACCATGCGGTGGCCGGACCCGGCCGGAAGCAGTGTCGACCTGGGGTTTCCGACGAATCGCTAGAAGGCTCTCGACCTCTTTCCGATCCACCCTGCGTTGACGACGTTGGTGGGGTCGCCCCGCAACGACGCCAACGAAGGAGGACGCCATGGAGGTTGATCGCCGAAAATTCCTCGCTTCGATCGGTGCCGGCGCGTTGGCTGTGATGTCGACGGAGGACCGCGCGGAGGCCCTCGAGCACTACATGGTCGACATGCTCGATGGCGAAGATCACGCGCATGACCATGTCGATGGTCACGACCACGGACACGACCACGTCCCCGCGAATGCGCCCCGTACGGCGGATCTGCCCGAGAAACTCCTCGAGGAGAACGACCTGCTGCGGGACGCCGCGGAGGCGGAGGCCGAGCTCGGCGAGGCGCACGACGATCATGATCACTTCGCCGATGGTGGTCCCGCGCAGGAGCAGGAAGCGCGGGCGCCCCGGGGGACCGGCAATCTGTTTCAGCCGAACGGGCGCGAGTTCGAGCCGATGCCCGAGAATCCGACCCTCGAAGACTTCTTCCGGCTCCGCTTCGCTCCGGCTAACCACGTACTCCAGAGCGCTACCCATGCGATGGAGGACGGGCAGCCGGAGGAGAACATCATCGCGGGCCTGCTTCACGACACCGTCCAGAACCTGATCAAGGTCGACCACGGCTGGTGGGGTGCCCAGCTGTACGAGCCGTACGTGTCGGAGTATGTGAGCTGGGGAATCCGCTACCACGCCGCGCTTCGCTTCTACCCCGACGAGCAGTACGGCTACGAGTACCCGGAGCTGTACAACCGGATTTTCGGCGAGGACTATGTCCCTCCGACGTACATCAGGGAGGCGGCCGAGTACGCGACGTCACACCCGCTCTATATTGCCGCGCGGATGATCTGCGTGAACGACACGTACGCGTTCCAGGAGGGGAAGGAAGTCACGCTCGATCCGTTCATCGACATGATCGGCCGCCACATCAAGCAGCCGGCGGAGGGGCTCGGGTACGACAACGGCCCCGTCGCGCACATGTGGCGCACCCTCGCGATGCCGAACAACCCGCTCTAGGAGCCTCCCGGGTGACTCTGGCCGGCCAGTGCGGCCCGAATGGGCGGTTGCGAAGTGCCTGACCGCGTTCTGCTGGGGTCGCGCGAATACTTCCCGAGCGTCGGGCGGATCCCCTACGAGGGGCCCGACTCCCACAACCCGCTGGCGTTCGCCTGGTACGACGCCGACCGCGTCGTCGCCGGACGGCCCCTGGGCGAGCACCTTCGCTTCGCCATCGCCTACTGGCACGGCCTGCTTGGCAGCGGCCAGGACCCCTTCGGTGACGCGACCCGGCCCATGCCGTGGAACGAGGCAACCGACCCGATGCAAGCGGCACGCGACCGTCTCGACGCCGCCTTCGAACTGATCACGAAGCTCGGCGCTCCGTTTTATTGCTTTCACGACCGTGACCTCGCCCCCGAGGGCGATTCGGTGGCCGATTCCGCGGAAAAGCTTGGCGAAATGGTCGAGCTGGCCCGCGCGAAACAGGAAGCCTCGGGCGTCCGGCTCCTCTGGGGTACCGCGAACCTGTTCTCGCACCCCCGGTACATGAACGGCGCTGCGACGAACCCCGATTTTCAGGTGCTCACTCATGCTGCGGCGCAGGTGAAGGCCGCGCTCGATGCGACGATCGCGCTCGGTGGCGCGAACTACGTGTTCTGGGGAGGCAGGGAAGGGTATTTCTCGCTCCTCAACACCGACGTCGGCCGTGAGCTCGATCACCTCGCCGGCTTCCTCCGCGCGGCCCGCGACTACGGGAGAGCCAATGGGTTTGCAGGCACGTTCCTGATCGAGCCCAAGCCGATGGAACCCACGAAGCATCAGTACGACTTTGACGCTTCCACGGTGGTCGCGTTTCTCGAGCGGTACGACCTGACCACTGATTTCAAGCTCAACATCGAGAGCAATCACGCCACACTCGCGGGGCATACGTTCGCCCACGAGGTAGAGATGGCGGGCTCAGCAGGGCTCCTGGGGAGTCTCGACGTGAATCAGGGCGACCCGCAGAACGGGTGGGACACCGACGAGTTCCTGCACGATCTGCGGGGGACCGTCGAGATGTGTCTGGTGTTGATTCGGCACGGCGGGCTCGGGTCTGGCGGCATGAATTTCGATGCGAAGCTGCGGCGCAGCTCGACCGATCCGGAGGACATCTTCATCGCGCACATTCACTCGATGGATACGATCGCGCGGGCATTCGTCATTGCCGACCGAATCATGCGTGAGTCGAACTTCGTCGAGCTGCGACACGAGCGTTACGCGAGCTACGATGCGGGGTCAGGGGCGGCGTTCGAGGCAGGCGCGCTCGACCTGGCTGAACTCGCCCGCCTGGCCACCGACATCGGAGAGCCGGACCGTACCAGCGGGCAGCAGGAGCGCTACGAGAGCCTCCTGAGCCGCTACCTCTAGCATTCCGCGCCACTCGCCTCTCATGGAACGGCTCTTCGCGGGTCTCGACGTCTCCACCCAGAGCTGCAAGCTCGTCGTGATCGATCTCGATGCGGCCGACGTCGTCCATATCGACCGCGTCGGATACGACGACGATCTGGCGCACTACGGGACGAAAGACGGCGTGATCGGGGACGCGGCCGTGGGCGTGTCCGAGTCGGACCCCGGCATGTGGATCGAAGCCGTGGAGATCCTCCTCGGCCGGCTCGCCACGAGCGAAGTGCCCCAGGAGCGCATCCGGGCCCTCGCGCTCTCGGGACAGCAGCATGGCCTCGTCGCCATCGACGCCGACGGCAATCTCACCCGATCGACCAGCAAACTCTGGAACGACGTTTCAACCGCCGAGGAGTGCGAACTGCTGACCGAAGCGGTCGGCGGGCTCGACGCCATGATCGCGGAGGTGGGGAACAGCCAGCGGCCCGGGTACACGGCCAGCAAGATCTTCCACATGCTGCGGCACGAACCGGGCGCGTATGCGCGCACCCACACGCTGTTCGTCGTGAAGGACTACCTCAACTGGGTGTTGACCGGCGGACCGCGCGGTGGGGTGCGGGCGATGGAGCCGGGAGACGCCTCGGGGACGGCGCTCTGGAACCCGGTCACGGGCGCGTGGTCGAAGCGCGTCATCGCAGCGATCGACGCCGATCCACGGAGCCTTCGTTCGAAGCTGCCGCCGGTCGGCCCGTCGGACCGCAGCATCGGGCGTCTCTCGCCGGCGCTCGCCGACGTGTTCGGCATGTCGCGGGAGTGCATGATCGCGCCGGGATCGGGCGACAACATGTGCGCTGCGATCGGGACCGGGAACGTCCGTGAGGGCCTGGTCACGGTGAGCCTCGGCACCAGCGGCACGGCCTGCACCTTCCGACGCGATCCCTTCGTCGACCCGCTCGGCGAGATCGCATCGTACCGCGACGCGACGGGCGGGTTTCTTCCCCTGCTGTGTGTCTCGAACCTCGCCAACGGGTACAACGAGTTGCGGAGGCTCCACGACCTCGACCACGAACAGTTCGCAGGGATCGTGAGCCAGACCGAGCCGGGGAACGAGGGCCGACTGCTGATCCCGTGGTACGGAGGGGAGCGCACGCCGGACGTGCCGCTGGGGGCCCCCACCTATTTCGGGTTCGACCTCGACGGCCTGACGCTCGCTCCGCTCTGCCGCGCGGTGCTGGAGGGCCATGTACTCAACCTCCACGCGGGGTTCGCCCGGATGCCGATCGACGCGGCCGCGGCCGAGATCAGACTGACAGGCGGGCTCTCCCGCTCGGATGCCTGGTGCCAGACGATCGCGGATGTATTCGATGCGGAGGTCGTGCCGGTGTCGGGGGAGGGAGCCGCGCTGGGCGCCGCGCTGGCGGCTGCCTGGGTGTGGCTCGGCGAGACCGGGGCGGAGGTCGCGATCGAGGAGTTGGTCGACCCCTTCGTGCACCTTGACGAGGCTGGGCGAAAGCGACCGGCACCGGAGCACCGGGAGACGTATCGCCGGCTTCGCCACCTGTTCTCAGCCGTGAGCGCGCGGATGCGCGGCCTGGACGCGCCGGACCCGTTCGAACTCCGCGCCGCGTTCCGGCAGGGCTGAGGGGTCCGGCAGCTCTGAGGGATTCCGGGAACCGCAGAGCCACCGATACGTTCCAAAGACGTTCGCGAGACAAACAAATCCCGGAGATTCCGCTGCCCGCACTACAGACCGCCCGGTTCCAGGACCCGCATACCACGGCCGACGGCATCCGTCGCGCATCCGTGCGCCTCGAGTCGCTCGATACGCTGTGGTTCAATACGGGCACGCTCTGCAACATCGAGTGCGTGAACTGCTACATCGAGTCGAGCCCCCGGAACGATCGCCTGGTCTACCTGACGCTCGACGAGGTGAGGGAGTACCTCGACGAAATCGAAACGCGAGGCCTGCCCACGACGGAGATCGGGTTCACGGGCGGCGAACCGTTCATGAATCCGGACATCATCGCGATGCTGCGGGAGGTGCTGGGACGCGGGTTTCGCGCGCTGGTGCTGACGAACGCCATGCAGCCCCTGCAGCGGCCGGGCGCGCAGGCCGCGCTTCTGGCGCTACGGGACGAATTCGGGGCCGCCGCCGACGGAACCGTTACCGGACTCCAGGGGCTGACCTTCCGCGTGAGCCTCGACCACCACACGCAGGCGCTCCACGACACCGAGCGAGGCGAGGGCTCGTGGCCCGTTGCGCTCGATGGACTTCGGTGGCTCGCGCAGCACGGGTTCAGCCTGAACGTGGCCGGCCGGACCTGTTGGGGTGAGAGCGAGGCCGATGCTCGAGCGGGCTACGCACGCCTGTTCGAGGCCGAGGGATTCCCCGTGCGTGCGGACGATCCCGGCGAGCTCGTCCTCTTTCCCGAGATGGACGAAGAGGCGGACGTCCCCGAGATCACGGTCGACTGCTGGGACATCCTCGGTCAGAGCCCGTCAAACGTCATGTGCGCCACGAGCCGCATGGTCGTGAAACGGAAGGGCGCCGCGCGGCCGACCGTTCTGGCCTGCACGCTGCTCCCCTATGATGAGGAGTTCGAGTTGGGGGTGAGCCTGGCCGACGCGGAGGACGACGTCCTGCTCAACCACCCCCACTGCTCGAAGTTCTGCGTGCTCGGCGGAGGCAGCTGCAGCGCTTAGATGTACGTGCGAAGACGTTAGTCACGGCTTCCCGCTTCCGCCGTACTTCTTCACAGCCTTTAGAAATGAAGCAGGAACCCGAGTTCCGGTCCGTACGTGACCAGATCGTATAGGAACAGAGTGTCGCCACTTCCCTTCTCGTACTTCATTCCCAGGGCGCGATACGCGAACGCGAGTTCGAAGACCCTGGTGAAGCGATATCCCACGACGGGGTAGACCTGCCAGGCGTAGTCGGAACCGATCCCGAAACCTCCGAAATCACCGCGAACGCCCAACCTCAAGCGGCCTTCGAGAGGTACGGAGAGGCGAGCCGCGAGGAAGGGGTCGAACCAGGTGTTGGTTTCCGCGACGAGCGTTCCCGGGAGGACTTCTCCGGGTACGATGTCGAGACCCGCGTCGACGTTCACGAGCCGCCCCCCGAGTCCGATCTCGGCCCACGAGGCAACGCGCCGCAGGGCAGTCGTCTCGAGGACGAACTGCTTCATGTCGAATTCGATGGCGCGGCCCGTGATCGGTGTCTGTCCGGTCTCGCCCAGGTTCATGTAGATCCCGTCGACGATGACCGCCCAATCCTTGTTCGCCGTCTCTATGTAGATCATGGCGGCGAAGTCGAGCTTATCGAAAATATCTCCCGGTCCGGCATCCACCTCGGCGAGGTTACCGTTGATCGCCGCTTCTCCGCTCATGTGCGGGGCCAGCAAGTACGGAGCGATCGTCCACTCCCACCCGTTGGTCTCCTGCGCTGCCGCGGGCGAGGCGGCTGCCATGAGCGCGGACATCATCGCCACAGCCGTGCAGCCTGCAGCCGCAACGTTCCTATGTGTGGACGCCATCGGAGGATTCACTTTCGGAGGGTCGTGGACCGTCGTCGTCAGAGGGGGCTACGATACGAGGCTCCGTGTCCGCCCTCAAGCGAGCCTCCTATCGAGCCTCGCGTTTCGGCCGAGGATCTTGACCCCGGGGGGGCGGCAGAGTCTCATCACTGCAATTAGACACGAGTCGAATCAAAAGGGGGGACGATTGCGGTACACATTGCTCACGGTGCTTTCGGCGGGTCTCCTCCTGCCGTCATCGGCGGCGGCGTTGTTCCAGCAGGAGGGCGGGCAGAGTCAGGAGGATCTGGCGAAGGTGACACAGAATCCGGTCGGCGATCTGATCAGCCTCCCCTTCCAGAACAACACCAACTTCGACGTCGGGCCGGCCGGCGCCGCGCAGAACATCCTCAACATCCAGCCCGTGTGGCCCTTGGCCGTGGGCGATAAGTGGAACCTCATCACCCGGACCATCGTGCCGGTGATCTCACAGCCGGCGCTCTTCGAAGGGGCGGATCGAACGTTCGGGATCGGCGACATCACGTTCACGGCGTTCCTCTCACCGAAGAAACCCGGGAAGCTGATCTGGGGTGTCGGCCCCGTGGTCCTGTTGCCCACGTCCACCAATGACGCGTTGGGTGCCGGCGAGTGGGGGCTCGGCCCGTCGATCGTGCTCCTGACGATGCGGGGGAGTTGGGTGCTTGGATCGCTCTTCAGCAACGTCTGGTCGCTCGGAGCTTCCGAGGGGCAGGGAATAAGCCTCTTCACCTGGCAGCCGTTCATCAACTACAACATGGCGAACGGCTGGTATCTCACCTCGGCGCCGATTCTGACCGCGAACTGGAAAGCGGAGAGCGGTGACAAGTGGACGGTGCCGCTCGGTGCCGGGGCGGGGAAGATCTTCCGGATCGGCGCCCAGCCCATGAACGGGCAGGTCGCCCTCTATCGCAACGTGGGGCGGCCGGAGGGCGGCGCATCCTGGCAGCTACGCGTTCAGCTTCAGCTTCTGTTCCCCAAGTAGCCGTCGGAGAGTGCGGCGCCCGAACATAATCCGTGAAAATCCGTTATTGACATGACGATTTTCACGGATTATCGTCGAAGCCATGATCGATCGCATCCGTTACGAGGCGCAGGTGCGCGAGGTCTTCCGCACGCACGCGGTCTGTGCGTTGCTCGGACCTCGCCAGTGCGGGAAGACCACCCTCGCCAGACACCTGGCTGAAGACGAGCCCACGACGTTCTTCGACCTGGAAGATCCGGTCGACTTGCGTCGGCTCGACGCTCCCAGGATTGCACTGGAAGGTCTCAGCGGACTGGTAGTTCTCGACGAGATCCAGCGCCGTCCGGGGTTGTTCGAACTGCTGCGGGTTCTCGTTGACCGCCCTGAGAACGCCGCACGCTTCCTCGTGCTGAGTTCCGCTTCGCTGGACCTGGTGCGCGGCGTCTCCGAGTCGCTCGCGGGACGGATCGGATTCGTGGACCTGTCGCCCTTCGGCCTCGACGAAGTCGGGTCGGAGGCCGGGAGCCGACTCTGGCTTCGCGGTGGCTTCCCCCGGTCGTTCCTCGCGGAAGATGAAGCCGCGAGTGCGGCATGGCGGGAGGGGTTCGTGAGGACGTTCCTGGAGCGGGACATCCCGCAGCTCGGGATCACCGTCCCGGCCGAGACGCTGCGCCGCTTCTGGACGATGATCGCCCACTTTCACGCGGGCGTCTGGAATGCGGCCCAGTTCGCACGGGCACTCGGCGCATCAGAAAGCACCGCACGCCGGTATCTCGACATCCTGGCCGGCGCGTATATGGTGCGCGTTCTCCCGCCCTGGTTCGAAAACACTCGCAAACGCCAGGTGAAGTCGCCCAAGGTGTATTTACGAGACCCGGGGCTGCTGCACGCGCTCCTGGGGATCCGGGATCGCGAGTCGCTCGACGGCCACCCCAAGCGAGGTGCGTCGTGGGAGGGATTCGCTCTCGACCAGGTCATCCAGGGTCTCGCAACGCGCGACGCGTACTTCTGGGGAACGCACGGAGGCGCCGAACTCGACCTGCTGGTCCACGTGGCGACTCGTCGGTACGGCTTCGAGTTCAAGCTCGCCGACGCTCCCGGGACGACCCGGTCCATGCGTATCGCCCTCGAAGACCTCCGCCTCGAACACCTGTGGGTAGTGTATCCGGGCCGGGAGCCCTACGAGTTGGACGAGAAGATCTCGGTGACCCCGCTGAGCGGTCTGCCGGAACTGTGTCGGGCACTTCGGGCCGGGTAGACCCCTTTGAGCTATTGCCACGACCGTCATCGTTACTGGAGGATCAGTGGCTATCCCCAAGCTCAACGAGGCACACATGAAGGCCGCAACGAGACCACTTTCGGCAGCCTATGCGTCGTTCATAGCCAACACCGGCCGCTACGTGGTCGAGGGCGATCAGATCAAGACGCGCGCGTATGTGGCCAAGGATCCCAACTACATGGGGGATTGGCCCGACAACGAGTCGACGTACACGTTCCGGATCGACGATGAGGGGATGCTGCACCTCACCTTCGGCACGGGCCCCGGAAGCGGTCGGACCGCCATCCTCCGTCCGGTCGACGACGCGGAGATGGACGGGCAGTAGCCGAGTTGCCGGGGCGAAACGGCCGTGGTTCAACCCGCGCTCGAGGAGACCCTGGGGCTGTAGGAGGCTGTGGTCAGCCCGTCACGACCCGGAGGCGGACGACGTACTGCACATCCAGTTCGTCGCGCCACACGCCGTAGATCCGGTCTCCCACGAACAACCGGGGTTGGAATCGGGGCGGCATGTCCACGACGCCGAGGAAGCGTCCGTCCGCGTCGAATACGTCCCACGCGGGCCCGCCAAAATCTTCGATGAAGTTGTAGCGCTCGATCTCTTCGTCGGTGAGGTCGGCGGGAGACTGAACCGGCTGGACCCAGAGTGACCCGCGGGGCCCGGCGTGAAAGGTAGAGAAGGCCGGGAAGAACTCCGCGAAGCCGACCCCGTCGCGATTTCGAGCGAGACGCGAAGGCGACGCGCCGGCATCCAGCCACGCCCGCTCGAGATAGGAGAAGAACGCCCGGATGTCCCGGTCGGCGATCGGTCGGGGCTCGTGGGCGCGGCTGACGATGCGTCGCAGCGACCCGTTTCGTCCGAGCGAATGGATGCGATACTCGCTGTTCAGGCCGTACAGGACGGTCATCGAGTCGGTGAGGCTCCACATCGGCTCGGGCGTGAAGTAGCGGAGCCCCTCGCCCTCGAACAGACCTCCGGACGGAAGCTCCAGGAGCGTCTCGCCGAAGAACCCCGTGGTCTCGATCGCGCGGATGGCATCGGTCGGGACGTCCACGGGGTGGGTGGCCGATCCGACAGGACGCTGTT